>JASHUC010000316.1 GCA_030040235.1 Gammaproteobacteria bacterium
TCGCGAGGCACGGAGCGGTGCCTCCGGGAGCCGGGCGCGTGCGTCTCCGAGGCGCATCGGCCGTCGGTCAAACACGGCCGACGCCGGCGCACCCCCGCCGCTTGGTTGGTTACCTCGCCGCCGCTATTTCAAATTCTGATCAAACCAGCGATAGCCCGCCCACAGGCCGCCGCCGCTGGCGACAGCGGCGAGCAGCACCCCTGTCCCGGGCCCGATCTTCGCGCCGAGCCACCAGCCGAGGGAACCCGTCAGACAAGCCCCTAGCCACCCGAGAAGTGATCGCACGACCGGCAGTCTAGCCCAACGGCGCTGCCTGCATGCCTCTGTCGGCAAGGCTGAGAGCCCGCTCACATCGGGCGTTTGGCTCACGGTGGTGGCAGCGCCGGTTTACGCGCAGAATTGGCACCGGCGCACGGGGCCGCTCGCTGCGCCCAACGTCACGGCCGGAGGGATGAGCCATGTGTCGCATTGGGGTGATCTGCGCATCCGTCGTGCTCGCAGCCTGCGCCTCGGGAATCGCCCTCGCCGATGGCCACACCGATCTCCCCAGGGTTCAAGGGGTGTCCCGCGGAGCGAAATTCAAGGCGGAGCACCCGGCCGGCAACCGAACGATGCGCATCGACTTCTCGCTGCCGGATCGCTGGCGCCCACCGTCCTCGCCCGCGATCACCGAGCTCACCGGTGATGACATCGACAACGTGCATGCGGCCAACGCGGCGAAACTCCCGGCCGACGGAGAGACGATTCGCAAGACGCTCGATGTCGTCGCATCTTCGATGCATGACGCCATCAGGGCCTCTGCACACAACCTCGGCACCCAAACGTTCGACGGCCAGATTGCGCACGCGTACTCCTACGCTGTGCACGGCGTGCCCGTAACGCTCTACGTGCGAGGGAACTCCCAGCCCGTGCAGAGCATCGCCGACGATACACTCGGAACGACTTTTACGAGGTGTTCGATTTTCCATGCATCGATCGCGATCGCAGCACCGTGAGCGGGGCTGACGAGAGCGTCTGCGCGTAGAACCGTTGCCGCACGAACAGAATGTAAAAGTTAGTTGACACACGAGGTAAATAATAGCAGACTTAGAGTACTGATAACTTTACATCCGAGACCGCCACCATGCCCACGCCTGCCTTGATCGCCGGGCTCATTTGGATCCTGGCGTGTGTCGTCTGGCTCGTCCACGCGGCACGAAATCCCTCCCCTCGCCCCGTGGCCGGCTCTCCTGGCTTTCCAGGCCGCGATCCGAGCTCGCTCTGGGGAATCGCCCTCATTGCGTTGGTGCCGCTGGTCTCGGGCGTGCAGTACATCACGACCAGACATGTCTACTTCTGGAGTGGCGCCTGTCTCTTGTTCTCCGGCCTCTTCCTAATCGTCTTACACCCCCTCCTCGCGCGCCGATGGGCGAGGCAGGCGAGCCGACCTGCTGCCACAACGTTCCGCGAGCGCAGCCTCGTGGTCCAGATCGTCTCGATCCTCGCGGTCTATGGATTTTTTGGCGTTCGCCTGTGGGATTTTTGGGATAAGCCATCCATGTCCTCTGCCTTCGCGGGTGCAATTATGGTGTTCGTGCTGATCGGCATCACGATCTGCATGATCATCATCAATATCGCCTCGCACGTTGCTCTCGCCTTCTATGCGAGACCCGAACGACCTGACGAGCGCGATCGGGTCATTGGACTGCGCGGATCACGGAACGCCTACGGAGCTCTCGCCGTGGGCATTTGGTGCGTTCTGTACCTCGCGATCGCAGATGTTTCGCACGGTGCGCTTCTTTACGCGATCATGGGAGTGTTTGCTCTGGCAGAGCTGGTTCGGCTGGGCTCGCAACTCCTCTACTACAGGTTGGGCGCGTGAAGGTGCCCGTGCTGCGCACTGCAATGGTGTCCCGCACGCGGGTTCGCAACGGCATCCGCACGCTGCGTTTTCATCACGGGGAGATGACACAGCAGGAGCTCGCTGATCGCGTTGGACTCACCCGCCAGACGATCATCGCGGTCGAGCAAGGTCGCTATTCACCCTCTCTTGAGGCAGCGTTCAAAATCGCGCGCGTGTTCGGTGTGCCGCTCGAGGAGGTGTTTCAGTACGAGGACTGAAGTTGGGATCGCGGAAGCGCCTGGTCTCGCGAGTGGTGTACGTCGTGCGAGAGAAATTCGAGGACGCTCTGCGACTGATCGCCCAAGTCATGACCGGCATCCGCAAGGAACCGGATCAGGGCGTGCGGCACCACCTGCGCGAGACGCTCCCTGATGACGGTCGAGTCGACCATCGTGTCTCGAGCCCCAAGTATTGCGAGCACGGGCATCCGCAGTGCGCTCAATGCTTGATCGCTGAAAACCGGGAGCGCCGCTGTGCGCGGACGAAGGTTCTCGAAGATGAGAGCCATGAAATTCCAGACGTATTGGACTCCCTGTGGCGCATCCGGCGGGAGCCTGCCGAGAATGTGCTCCATGGCCTTCCGAATGCCCCACCGGCCCGCCAGCATGAGCGGCAGCAGCCTCCACGATACGTTTCTGTTGGGCGCAATCCCGCCCGGAGCAAGGAGGGCAAGCTTCTCGAGGCGCTCGGGACGCCGAATCGCGTAGTCGAGCGCGAGCCATCCGCCGAGTGAGATGCCGACAAACGATGCGCGCGTGAGCGAGAGCGCTCGGAGCACGTCGTCGACCCAGAGCGCGTGGGCCTCCGAGGGGAGCGGTGGTCGTGCCTGAGCGCTCAAACCCGCCTCGCCGATGATGTCGATGCAGTGGACGCGCAAGTGCGGTGCCCATATCCGAACTTCGCGCATCCACATCGCGGAATTGAACATCGAGCCGTGGAGCAACAGCACTGCAGGGGCACCCGCCCGGCCGCTCGAGATGACGAACGTCTCACCCTCTCGCGTCGGAACTCGAAGCTGCTCGTGCGCGACGGGCCAATACTCGAGGATCTCGCGGTAACGGTCCTTGACGAGCCGCTCTCCCCGCGCCGATCGATAGAAGTTCGCCACGATCAGATCTCCCGCGGCAGGCTCAGGAGTTCGAGCATGCGGGCCGTCGCGGCTGTGCCGCCCGCCAGAATGACCTTGAGCGATCCGCGCTCTTCGTCATAGATCGTCTGCACCTGCAGCGGCTCTGCGCGCTCGGCGCGACCGTTCGCGTCCGCGACGAGGTAGTTCGTCAGGCGCATCGCCTCCTCAGGACCGATCGCCTCGACTCGGACCACGCTCGTCACTTCGATGTGTCGAGCGCGGCCGACCGTGTCGCGTGCAGCAGGGGCGAGTCGAGTACCCATCATGGCCTCCACGTCCTCGCGCGCGATCCGGTACTGCTTGCCGATCCTCACCGCCTTGAGGCGCCCGTCGCGCACGTAATTGCGGACCGTCCGAACGTGCAGCTTCAGACGCTCAGCCACCTGATCGACTCTCAGCAGCTCCCGTGACATATGGGGGCGCTCGCAGAATGAAACCCTTAAAATACCTTACTATACTCAGTTGTAGGTAACAATAGGGAATTTTAAGGGTATATCGTTGCGACGCGCGACCCGCGCCGAATCACTCGCGTCAGAGCCCGAATTCAGGAACGTTTCAGACTCGCTTCAAGACGTGGCCGGCCCGTGGGCGGACACTGGCCCGCGCGGTGTAGCTGACCCGCCCAGGACGGAAGCGACCGATAAGTAGTCGCAAAGGGTGAAGGATGAATGATCGATCAGAGCGCGCTCCGCGTCTTTGTCACCCTCGGAGTGACGCTCTCGAGCGCCGCGGGCACACATTGCCTTCCCGCAAGATTTGCCGGCTAGCCGTGAACGCAACTGCAATCTGGAAACGCGTACACTGGACCAAGCCGGAGGATACAACTATGCGAATAACGCCCCGGATGAGACAGGTGCTTGAGGGGGCCGACCTCAAACATGGTGAGATCAACGACGTGCCTTGGTCCACATGGAGGGGACTCATAAATCGCGGACTCGCCAGGCCCACCCCAAACCGGCGGTCGTACACGACACGCAACGGCATTTTCCCGCTATATCACCGCATCATCCTGACAGAGGCCGGCATCAGCGCCGCACGCGATTTGCGTGGTCTAACACCCCCGATTGTCGCCGCAGCGGCCAATCCGCGCATCGTAGATGTAGGCATGTAGTAGCGTTGCCATCCGTCGCCACTGCAGACCCGGGGCCCGTCGATAGTGGATGCCAGCTCTTGCAGAGCCCATGGGACGAGACATTGCTCTGATTCTCAGACGGCCGATGTCGCCGTAGGAGTTCCGTCTTTGAACTCGGGACCGCTTGCACCCGATGGGCAGTGGACATACAGACATACTATGCTGTATGCTCGGATGCATGAGAACTACCGTCCGGCTCGACGAAGCGTTGCTGGAACGCGCCCGCGCGGAGGCGGCCAAGCGCAAGACGACCCTCACTTCTCTCATTGAGCAGGGACTCGAGCTTGTGCTTCGGCGCCCAATGAAGCCGCGCGATCACCGGCCCGTTACGTTGCCCGAGTGTCGCGCAGGTGGCGGCACAATGCCGGGCGTTGACTTGAACGATACCTCTTCGCTTCTCGATCGCATGGATGGCCGCGAGTGATCCTGCCCGACGTCAACGTCCTGATCTACGCCTTCCGCACCGATTCGAACGACCACGCACGGTACAGGGGATGGCTGAAGTCAGTCGTCAACGGCCCCGCGGCGTATGGAATCGCTCCACAAGTGCTCTCGAGCCTTGTACGAATCTGCACTCACCCCCGAATCTTTGTGCATCCCAGTTTGCGAACTGATGCCTTCGACTTCTGTCGTGTGCTGCTCGAACAGCCGAACGCGACGGTCACGTCACCCGGGCCAAGGCACTGGTCGATCTTCGAGAGTCTCTGCGCGGATTCAAAAGCGACTGGGAACCTCGTCCAAGATGCGTGGTTCGCCGCGCTCGCCATAGAAACCGGCTGTGAGTGGATCACGACGGATCGAGACTATGCACGCTTCCCGGGTCTCACTTGGCGAGAGCCGCTGTGATACTGCGCAAGCGTTTGAGGCATCGCGCGACGTTCCACGTGATGTACTTCGGATCGATCGGCACCGACTTGTCGACGCCAGGAAGGACGTAACGCTACCTCGACGAGAAGCGGGAGCGCTCGAAAAGTGGGCGAAATATCTCGCGGCGCTTCGCGCCGAGCGTGGCGCTCCATAGGATCCGGGCATTCTTAGTGGAAAATCTCGAATCCCGCCTCTGTGAAATGCTCGTCCGTAGTCAGCACTTCCAATATCCGAAGCTCTCGCATGATTACGAAACTCGTGCAGTCGGTGAACGAGTAACGGTGATCGGAATGCCGCCGGTAGAAGATCTTCGTTGCCTCGAACCGAAGGCTCGTTGTCCATTCCACGCGGATCGCGGAGCTGCGCTCGAACAACTCCAAGATGCGCACGCCGACGTGGTGCCCAGCGCGGGCATTTGCGAGATTCACGGTCTCGCAAACGACGTAATCTGTGGTTACTAGCGTTCGGCGCGAGCCCAGGAGTCGTTGCACCCGCTCAGCCATGGCTGGATGGTGTCCATCCTTGCGATCGATCAACGCGTACAGAGCCGACGTATCGACGAACGCTTCACGAGCCGCCATAGAGAGTGCGGTCTATATCCTCATTGGTAAGGCTGCCTCCGGGTCCGTCCACGGCAAACGTGTCGAGGTTCAGGAGAGGCTCATCCTCAGGCAGAGGACTGCCCTTGCGCCGCCGCGGCGCGGGTCCCAATTGAGCGACTGGTTTGCCGTCTCGCGCAATCGTAATGCGCTCGCCTTTCTCCGCGCGCGCCACAAGCTGCGAGAGGCGAGTCTTCGCATCGTGCATGTTTACAATATCGTTCGACATTCGTTCATCTTAGCTAATCGTACCGG
>JASHUC010000317.1 GCA_030040235.1 Gammaproteobacteria bacterium
TCGAACCCCATCGCGACGGAGTTGTCCGTCATGCGGGTGTCGCTGTGGCCCGGGCTGCTGCACGCGGCGATCGAGAATCAGCGCCATCAACAGGACCGGATCAAGCTTATCGAGCACGGCGCCCGCTTCGCGGTCGAGGGCCGGGTGCTGCGCGAGATCGACTCGCTCGCCGGGATCGCCATCGGAGCACGCCTCCCCGAGCAGTGGGGCAGCTCGGGCGAGGCGCGCAGCGCGCTCGACTTCTTCGACGTGAAGGCCGACGTAGAGACGCTGCTCGAGGGAACCGGCGCTCCCGCCTTATTCAGCTTCGAGGCGGCCAAGCTCGGTTGCCTGCATCCGGGGCGCAGCGCCCGCATCGTGCGCAAGGTACACACCTCCGGGGAGCCTCACGAGGGTGCCCCCGCCGCGGGTGCTGGGGTAGCGCAAGCCCCAAGCAACGAGGTCGTCGGCTGGATCGGGGAGCTGCACCCGCGGCTCGTGCGCGAACTCGAATTGAGCGGCGCGCCGATTCTCTTCGAGCTTGACTTTCGCGCCGCCCTGCGCGTGGAACTGCCGCGCTCGCACGACGTTTCACGTTTTCCACAGGTCCGGCGCGACATTGCGGTCGTCGTCGAGGAGGCGGTGACTTTAAGTGCCTTGCGCGAGCGTGTAACCTTGGCGGCGTCGAGCGCGCTGCAGGCGGTCCGCGTTTTCGACATATACCGGGGGGGTGGCGTAGAACAAGGTCGAAAAAGCGTCGCCTTAGGATTGATTTTTCAGGATATTTCCCGCACTCTCACCGATGGGGACGTAGATCGGGCGGTGGCCGCCATAGTGGCGGATTTGAGTGCCTCGTTGGGCGCGAGAATACGAGAATGACAGCGATGACGGCTCTCACGAAAGCAGAAATGGCGGAAGCGCTGTTCAATCAGCTGGGACTCAACAAGCGCGAAGCGCGCGAGCTGGTGGATCTGTTCTTCGAGGAGGTGCGCGCGGCGCTCTCAAACGGGGAGCAGGTGAAGCTCTCGGGGTTCGGGAATTTCGATTTGCGCGACAAGAATCAGCGGCCCGGACGCAATCCGAAGACCGGGGAGGAGATCCCGATCAGTGCCCGGCGCGTGGTGACGTTCCGTCCGGGTCAGAAGCTCAAGGCGCGGGTAGAAGCCTATGTTGGAGCCAAAGAATAACAATTCGCTGCCGCCGATTCCGGGCAAGCGCTACTTCACGATTGGCGAAGTCAGCGAGCTCTGCGGTGTGAAGCCGCACGTGCTGCGCTACTGGGAACAGGAGTTCCCGCAGCTGAAGCCCGTCAAACGACGCGGCAACCGCCGTTACTACCAGCGCCAGGACGTGATGATCATCCGCCAGATCCGCAGCCTGCTCTACGAGCAGGGATTTACCATCGGTGGCGCGCGCAACAAGCTCACCGGCGAGGAGGCGCGCTCGGATGTGAGCCAGGCGCAGCAGATCGTCCGCCAGGTCCGGACCGAGCTCGAGGAGATGCTGAAGCTGTTGCGCCGCTGAGCGCCGTCCAGCGTCAGGCATAGATGACTATGTACGTGCCCAAGTCCGCAGGGATCATCGCGGGACTCGCGGCCGGACTCGCGGCGAGCGCGTGGGCTCCGCTGCGGGCCGCCGAGCTTTCCAGCTCCGTGCAGGCAAACATCCGCGCGGCCACCTTCGAGGTCGTGCAACTCAAGCCCACGGCCGACCCGCTCACCTACGAGCGGCCGTTGCCTCTCGAGCTGATTCCCTACCAGGAGCGAGTGGACAAGTACCGCTCGATCGGCACGGCCTTCGCGATCGGTGACAACCGCTTCGTGACCGCCGCGCACGTGATCGCCCTCGGCATCGGCAGCCAGTTCGGGCCGCCCGCACTGCGAGATGCGGCAGGGCAGGTCTACGACATCGACAAGATCATCAAGTACTCCGAGCGGCAGGATTTCGTCGAGTTCTCCCTACAGCGTGTCCCGAAAGGCGTGCGCCCGCTCAAGACCAGCATGCCGCCGGCGCTCAACAGCGCGGTGTTCGCCGTCGGTAATGCGCTGGGGGAGGGGATTGTCATCCGCGACGGCGTCTACACCTCGGATACGCCCGAGGAGATCGATGGGGCGTGGAAGTGGCTGCGATTCACCGCGGCCGCCTCGCCCGGCAACAGCGGCGGTCCGCTGGTCGATGATCATGGCCGCGTGATCGGCGTGGTGCTGCGCAAGTCGCCTTCGGAGAATCTCAACTACGCCGCGCCGATTCAGCTCGTGACCGAGGCGGGCGAGACCGAGGGCATCGTCGATGAGCGGGCCAATTTCCGCCTGCCGTTCATCGACGCCGCGGAGCTCATTCGCACGCACGAGCAGATTCCGCTGCCGGCCGCATTCCAGGATCTCTCCAAGGCGATGGCCTCGATCCACGATTCGGTCGTCGTGCGCGGCGACGATCAGATCCTCATGCACAATGCCGATCGCCTCTTTCCCACGAGTGCAACCTCGGCGGAGCTGCTCACGCGCGTCTATCGATCGCCGTTTCCGCGGCGGATCGAGGAGCGACGCGACGATCGGGTATGGGTCGCCGGCTTGTCGCAGACCAAGAGAGCCGAGCTGGACCACAACGGGTTCGTTCAGTTCGGCAACGCGATGTTCCGCCTGCATGCGCCGGACGATGTTCCGCTCGCGACGCTCTGGGGCGACTCGAAGCTGTTCATGGACATGCTGCTGCGGAGCGGGCTCGGACTGCAGCGCAACGTGGGCGGCGATCAGGTGAAGGTGACCTCGCTCGGTAAGGCTCAGGAGGAATTCCCGTACCGGGACAAGTACGGCCGGCTCTGGCAGGTCGGGGTCTGGCCGATTCCCTTCGACGACAGCAATCTCATCTCGTTCAGTCTGCCGACGCCCGAGGGCTATGTTTCCCTTCTGGCGAAATCACCGAGCGGCATCACGAATCTCGTCATCCGGCAGCAGAAGCTCTACACCGGCTTCATCTGGGTGACCATGGAGGGGACGCTCGCACGCTGGCGCGAGTATCTCGCCGCTAAGACCGTTCAGCCGAGCGCCTTCGCGGGATTCTCGCTCGCCATCGATCCGGACTACAGTCGCGTGCGTCTCCTGTCGAAGCGCGACGAGATCGACATCGGACCTCAGCAGGAGCCGCTCACGAAAGACAGCGTATTGTCGCTCAACTTCAGCTTCTTCAAGGACGGCGATGCGGTCGTCTGGGACGTGGGAGGGATCGACCTCGGCGAGAGCGCACAGAAGCACGACTGGCTGGTGGTGCAGCGGGAAGCGCGTCCCGCCCCTTCGCTACCCGAGGAACTGCAGAGCGACTGGACCAAGCTGTCCTCGGCGCAATTCCCCTACAACGCAGTCGCCTCCGATGACGATGGGGGGATGAGAATCAGTATGACGGCCGATCTGCCGAAGGTTAATGGCCAAGCCCCCGCCGCCGATCAAGTGAACGTGCGCTACGCGCTTCGTGTTCTCGCCGAGGGAGCTCCCGGCCAGGCCGCGATGCACGCCAAGCTCGAAGCACTGCACGCGGCCTTCGAGGCCTTCGAGCATTAGGCCGGCGAAGACGGTATATTTATACGCGCGGCGTTACCCCACGCCGTGCGTTGCGGCTCGGCCCGAAGAGGGCCTGTCGCGGGCGGATGAAAGAAGAACAGATGGCATCGGAGCGTGGCGCAGTCTGGTAGCGCACTTGCATGGGGTGCAAGGGGTCCCGAGTTCAAATCTCGGCGCTCCGATCAGCATTTCGGAACATCCAATTTCGAGCGTATGGACACCTTCATGGACACCCCGA
>JASHUC010000318.1 GCA_030040235.1 Gammaproteobacteria bacterium
ACCAGGCGATGTGGCAACGCTGGTGCGAGCTCAATCCGCAGCTGGCGCTCGGCGGGCGGCTCATCACTCTGCAGCTCGGTGGAGGCTGCTCCGCGGCGGCCATCCGCGAGGGACGGCCGCTCGATACGAGCATGGGATTCTCCCCCCTCGAGGGTCTCGTCATGGAGACGCGGTCGGGCGATATCGACCCCGCAGCCGTGGCATTCCTCGCCGGGAAGCTCGAGGTCCCGGCCGACCGCATCGTCGAGCGGCTGAACCACGAATGCGGCCTGCTCGGCCTCTCCGGAACGAGCGGTGATCTGCGCGAGCTCACCGCCGCAGGTCACACGACTGCGGCCGAGTTTGCGCTGCAGATTTACTGCTATCGCATTACCAAGTATGTGGGTGCCTACCTTGCGGTGCTCGGCGGGTGTGACGGCATCGCCCTCTCTGGCGGTGTCGGAGAGCACATGCCCGAGATCCGTGCGCGCATTCTCGAGCCCCTCGCCTGGGCGGGGGTCGAGCTCGAGCGCGCGGCCAACGCGGGCGCTCGGGGCGAGGAGGCGCTCATCAGCCGCGCGGGAAGTGCCATCCGCGTGCAGGTCATCCCCGGTGATGAGGAGCGGCTGCTCGCACGCGCGGCGCTCGGCCGCCTCGCGCCCCAGGCACCGGGCCCGGCGGCCTGAGGGCTCCTCAAGCGTCCGCCCCGGACGGCTTCGACGGCAGCAGCACCGCTGCACCGTGCAGAGTGCCGCGGCGAAGTCGCTGCAGGGCTTCATTGGCATCGCTCAGCGCGAAGGTTTCCACGCTCGGGCGCAGCGCAACCGCCGATGCGAGCTGCATGAACTCCAGCGCATCGGTGCGCGTGAGATTGGCCACCGAGGAGACGGAGCGCTCGCCCCACAGGAGCCGGTAGGGAAAGCTCGGGATATCGCTCATGTGGATGCCGGCGCAGACCACCCGTCCGCCCTTGCGCGTCGTGGCAAGCGCCGCCGGGACCAAAGCCCCGGCCGGCGCGAAGAGGATGGCGGCATCGAGCGGCTCCGGGGGCGACTCATCCGAACCGCCTGCCCAGGCCGCACCGAGCTCGCGCGCAAACTGCTGGGCCGCGGTATCACCGGGCCGTGTGAACGCGAACACGCGCCGGCCCTGAGCGCGTGCCACCTGGGCCAGAAGGTGTGCGGCGGCCCCGAATCCGTACAGGCCGAGCGTGCCCTCACCCGCCGCGCGGTACGCGCGGTAGCCGATGAGGCCCGCGCAGAGCAGCGGTGCGGCCTGCGCATCCGAATAACGCTCGGGGATCGCCGCGCAGTAGCGCGAATCGGCAACGGCGTACTCCGCGTACCCGCCGTCGCGCGTGTAGCCGGTGAAGCGGGCGCGGTCGCAGAGGTTCTCGAGCCCGCTCAGGCAGTAGCGGCATGTCCCGCAGGTCTCAGCGAGCCACGGCACACCCACCCGGTCGCCGAGCCGAAAACGGGAAACTCCACTGCCTACCCGCTCCACGCGGCCGACGATCTCGTGTCCCGGTATCACGGGGAAGGGGATATTGGGCAGCTCCCCGTCGGCGACGTGCAGATCGGTCCGGCAAACTCCGCAGGCGAGCACTCGTACCCGCACCTCGAGCTCGCCCGGCTCTGGGATCGCCACCTCATCGGCGCCAAGCGGCGCGCCGGCGGCATGCACGCGCATGGCAAGCATGCTGGCCAAACGGGCGCCCCCTCAGGTCGTTCCCGGCGCGGTGGAATGCGGATCCGCCTGCAATCCCACGGTCACCGGTATGCCGTTCGCGCTCTTGAGAGTCGCGAGAGCGTAGTCCCAGTTGATGGCAGCCGTCGTCGTGCCGAGAGCCTCATCGAGGAGCTGCTCGAACTGAGTGAGTTCGGGCTGCAGGGTCTGGCCCAGCGCATCCACCGGCGGATGCACCTCGAGCAGCAGCTCGCCGTCCACGTAGGCGACCTTCACCGGCTCGTTGACGAGACGCACGTGGGTGCCGACGGGGACGGTCGGGAAGAGCGCGGCGACGTCCTCGGGATACATGCGAATGCAGCCGTGGGTCACCGGCATACCCACCGCCAGAGGGTTGTTGGTGCCGTGGATGAGGTAGTCCCCGGGATGCACGTCGAGCCGCATCGCGAAGTCGCCGAGCGGATTATCCGGTCCCGGCGGCACGACTTTCGGCAGCGGATCGCCCTCTGCGGCGTGCTCTTTGCGCACCGACTCGGGTGGAAACCAGTAGGGGCGCTTGATCTTCTGAATGACGCGCGTGAGTCCGAGCGGCGTCTTCCAGTCCATCTTGCCGATGCTGACCGGATAGGTCACCACCACGCGCGTGCCGTGCCGCTTCGGCTTTGGAAAGTAGTAGAGCCGATGCTCGGGAAGATTGACGACGATGCCCTCGCGGGGGCCCGGCGGCAGGATCCTGCGCCCGGGAATGACGATGGAGGTGCCCTCACCCGGCAGCCACGGATCGACTCCCGGATTGGCGCGGGTGATCTCCTCGGACCCCAGTCCGTACTGGCGCGCAATATCGTAGAGGGTGTCCGAGTAGCGCGTCTTGATGTGCAGGTCCTCGCCGATCACCTGCGTCGCATCGCCCTCGCCCAGGTCGAAGACGGCAGCCCAGGCCGAAACGGAGGCGATCGACAGCGCAACGATGAGTAGGACCTGTCCGACGCGGCGCAGCGAGATTCTCTCAGCCATTCGTGAGCATCCGGTCATGCCTCGCTCCGAGCCCATCCCCGCGCCCTGTGAGGCGCGTCCCGGGCCGCATTTTAGACTCAATGACGTCGAATGCGACGGCTGGGGTCGCAAATGGGACGTCCTTCAAAGTACGCCCGCTACGCGTCGCCGACGAGCGACCCCGACGCGGTATGCGGCTTGCTCAGGATTGGGCATCGGTGGCCATCGGAGTTCTTCATGCACTCGATGCGACGTGCAGCGTTGGTTCTCCTCGCCTCGCTCGCCATGACGGGTTGTGCGCTGCTGCGCTCGCAAGACGCCACGACCTCGGCCTACGTCGGCGATTCGGCCATCACGGTGCGCGTGCAGACCGCTCTGATCAAAGATCCTCGAGTAGAGGCCCGCGAGATCGAGGTGCAGACGCATCAGGGCAGGGTCACGCTCAATGGCATCGTGAACAGCGCCGCGATGGAGCAGCGTGCCGTTTCGATCGCGCGCGCGACCCCCGGCGTCCGCACGATCGACGACAAGCTCAAAGTGATGACGGCGCAGCCGGCGGCCTCGATCTCGAGGCCGCCGAACGCCGGATGAGTCGCGCGTAGCGCGCCGCCCGAAGCGCCTCCTGGGGAAGGCGACCGGCACAGCGCGGTCGGCGCCCCCGGCTGCTATCCTTCGCCGCTTGCCTCAGGTGAAGGTGCATGTGCCGTCCC
>JASHUC010000319.1 GCA_030040235.1 Gammaproteobacteria bacterium
GCGACGATCACCCAGGCCGTCGCTTTCGGGCCGTACCGAGGGTCGTTGCCTTCCAGTGCCGCCCGCAACCTGCGGTAGCGGAGTTGAAAGATGACAGCCGCAAATGCCATGCCGGCGGCGGCGGCGAGCGACCCCCAGCGATAGCCGAAACGACGCCCGACCCAATCGGCACAGATGAAGGGCGCGAGGAACGAGCCCAGATTGACGGCCAGGTAATACAGCGTATAGCCGCCCTCGCGACGGGGGTCGGCTCGCTCGTAATTGCGGCCGACGAGGACCGTGAGCGGAATGTTCAGGCCCACCGCGAGCGCGAGTAGCGAGGCGCCGATCTCGAAACCGAAGAGGCTCGGGAGCGCCATGAGCAGCAACGCGGGGATACCGAGCCAGAAGGAGATCGCGACCGACCGAAGCTCACCCAAGAGCTTGTCGGCCACATAGCCACCGGCGATGGGCGTCGCATACATCAAAGCGAGCATGCCGCTCGTGAGCAGATCGGCCTGGCGCTGCGCCGCGGCCGGAGCGAGACCCGCATAGAAGCTTTGCGCGATGTACGGTGCCAAGTAGGCACGCACGCCGTAGAAGGAGAAGGTGAAGCCGACCGTGACGGTCAGCAGCGTCCACAGCCCGCGCGGGTGACCCCACAGCTCGGATGTGCTGCGGGCGGTGTCGGAATCGGCAGCGATTTGCGTACTCATCGAATCGAACGTCGAGTCGTGTGCCGGGCCGCAAGCCCGGCGGGTTCTCAGAATCCGAGCGCGCGCCGCAAGGCCTCGCTCAGCACCCGCTCGGGCTGAGCGTGCGAACCGTGGCTGCGCCAGGCTCGAGACTCGGTTGATTGAGGAACAGCCGGCGGCACGGACTGACGGCCTCCACACCTTCATTGAGATTCGCAGCGAAACATCTCCATGGTGCGCATGTGGAAGAAGGCCGCGCGCGGCAGAGGCGAGCTGGCTTTGAGCCGCTCGATCGCAACGGATCGCACCCCCTGCTGAGCCAGGAACGTGGCGGCGCTGAGCCCGACCATCCCTCCACCGGCGATCAGCACGGGTACCTCATCATCGGGCAGCGCCGAGCCGGACATGATGCCCTCCACCGTGGTTACCGCCATGTTACCGGCGTGCGTGCTAGATTCGCATTCCGCCGAGCGGGGGGATCATGAGAAAGGGGAGCGCGATGTTGCGGTCGAAACCGATGTTCGCGATGTTCGCGGCGCTGACGCTCACCTCGCTCGGAGCCCGATTTGCGCTCGCGCAGGCGCCCAAGCCTGGCGTCACGGGTTATGAGGTCGAATGGGTGTACCGCGTCCGCTACGGGTTCATCGATGAGTGGTGGGACATCTTCCGGAAGTATCAGCTCGCGATACTCGATCGGGAGAAGGCGCTCGGGTACGTAATCGACTACCGGGTCTACCATCCGCGGCTGCACACCGACGAGGCGGCGCGCTGGGACTATCGCGTCGAGATCACGTATCGCGATTACGAGGCTTCCCTGCACGAGGATGAGGTCACGCAGGCGATGTTTCCCGATGCCGCCACGCGCAAGCGCGAGGAAAATCGCCGCTGGGAGCTCACCGAGAATCACTGGGATCTGCCGATCTATCAGGTCGATACAACCAAACCCCGCTGATCGGGCTGCGCACCGCGATTGCAGAGGTATTCAAGGGTCGCGCGCAGGCGGCCTCGCCCGCCCTCATCGACGGGGAGGCCGGCGCGGTCTGGGCGATCGGCGGTCAGGTCCCGGCGGCGTTCGCGTTCGCGTTCACGATCGAGCGGGGCAAGATCGCCGGGATCGACCTTGTCATGGATCCCGCACAGCTCGCCGAGCTCAACGTGACGATCGCCTGATCGCCGAGCGCTGGTTCGCTTAGTCCTGCGGAGGCGCTGAGGCAGGCGGGCGACGCCGCGGGAGCTTCGCCATCGCGTCCTTGCAGCTCTGACTCACCTTGTCGTTGTTGTCACGCAGGCACTGGAACACTTCCCGGCCCTGCTTATCCCCGCAGAGATTCTTCATGTCATCCCCACAGGCCTTGCGGAACGCGTCGCGGGCAGCCTGCACGTCCGGAGACGGCGCGGGTGCTTGTGCCTGGGCCGCGGAGATGGCAAGCAGCAGCACGCTTGAGAGCGCTAGAGCGCGCAATTTCATGGTCATTCCCCCTGATTACGAATATGGACCGACGGATGCCCATCGTGCTCGGGCGTGGCCGAGCCGACGCTTTGCCCGCGGGATCATACCCCAGGCCATGGAGCCGGGCGATCCGATGCTTTTCCGCCGGGTCAATGCAGCAGGCGACCTGCCCGGCTGCAGTGGGCACCAGTTCTGGGAGATACTGTCGGCAGCTGCCGGGCTCAGGGGTCCATCTCGCCCGGATCGTTCACGTCAAGACACGCGAGGCGTTATGGCCAAGAAGCAATCGTCCACAGAGTCGATGGAAGTCAATCCGGCGGCACCTGATCGGCGCAAGTTCCTCGGTACGCTCGCCGCGGGGGCCGGAGCCGCGACGCTGCTGACGGGGCTCGGTGCAGCGACCAACGCCTCGGCCCAGCAGGCCGGCGGCCCGTCTGGGCCTCCCGCCGGCGGCCGCCCACCCTCGCCGCCCCAGCCGGCGGTCTCGCAGGCACCGCCGCTCAGAGAGGTGGAGGGTAAGACCATCTATATCACCGCCGCATCCGATGGCATCGGGCTCGGGATCGCCCGGGCGTGCTCGAATGCCGGCATGAACGTCGTCATCGGCTATCGCAACCCGAAGCGCTTGGAGGCGGCGTTGCCGCTGTTCAAGAAGGGCGCACCCGTCTTTCCCGTCAAGCATGACGTGGTGGGGCGCGAGGGCTGGGTGGCGCTGCTCGCTGCCGTGAAGGGTAAGTACGGCAAGCTGCACGCGGTCGTGAACAACGCAGGCATCAAGACCTTCGCCAAAGCGAGCGAGGCGACACCCGAGCAGTGGCAGAACTCGATCGATGTGGACCTGGGGGCGATCTATCACAGCGTCGCCGTGTGTCTGCCGCATATGAAAGAGCACGGCGAAGGCGGCCAGTTCGTCGCAACCTCATCGATGAGCGGGTTGCTGCCTGCCGTCACCGCCGGGGTCTACACGACGCTCAAGTTCGCCGTCGTCGGTATCATGGAGGCGCTGCGCATCGAGCTCGAAGGCACCAACATCGGCACCTCGGTGTTCTGTCCGGGCGGCGTCGCCACCGACAACTACTTCGGTACCGGCGAGCAGAATCCGTATCTCGCGGAGCTCGCGCGCGAGCACCCGCGGCCCGCGGGGCGGCCCCGCTTCCATTTCAGCCCCGGAGCCATGATGGAGCCGCTCGAGGCGGGCGAGCGGGTGGTGAACGGGATTCGCAACAACGATCTGTTCATCCTCTCGCACCCGGAGTTCAAGGACGGGATGGAGGAGCGCTTCAACGCCATCCTGACCTCCGTTCCGGACGAGGCATTCCCGGCCGAGCGTCTGCCGATCGAGGCCCACACACGACACACCGGGATCTACCCGCGTGAGATCGTGCATCGCCTCGA
>JASHUC010000320.1 GCA_030040235.1 Gammaproteobacteria bacterium
GCGTCGGCAGCCCGGTCGAGCGCCCCTGCGGCCAAGGCAACTGCAGCCGCCACCCCGGGGACGCCGGCCGATACGTCCGCCAATCGGGCCCGTTCGCCGGCTGGTGCGCCCGCCAATCCGGTCCGTTCGCCGGCGACTCCGCCCCGTGCCGCGGCAGCACCCATTGAGCCACCGCTCCCTGCAGCGCCGGCAATGGACCGAGATTTCATCGCACGGAATCAGATCGTCGAGCGTTATCTCTCGGGCAAGCTCCCGGTGAAAGGCGCCAGTGAATTCGAGCGCTTCTGCAAGCAGCATCCGGATCTTCTCGACGAGATCGGTCTGCCGGAACGCGTAAACGCGGGGTTGCGCCTCCTCGAGGCGAGCGGCAAGCCCGAGCCGTGGCAGGAGGCTCCGAAGAGGTTCTGGCACAACCCCCTCGTGCCACTCGGTCTCGCCGCGGCGGTGCTGGTGCTGATCATCACCGCCAGCGTGATCGCTCGCGGGAGTGCGCAGAAGACCCGCACGATTGCCGCACTGAACGACCAGGTCGCCTCGCAGCCCCTCGATCCGGCAACGGCGACCCGTACGATCCGGCTGCTTCCGAGCCGCGAAGGCGCTTCATCCACCCCCGCGGTGGTGATCGGCGGAGGCGGACAGACGCAGCTCGCCGACCTGCACATCGATCTCACCCATTCCCCCTACCGCCTGTTTCGCATCACGATCGATCGCATCGATCAGGGTCGCGTCGCCATCATCAACAATCTGGCGAAGGACTCGAACGGACACGTGCGAATCGCGCTCAACACCTCCGCGCTGGGTCCCGGAAACTATCAATTCACCATCGAAGGGTTGAACTGGCGCGGCGAGCCCCAGCCGGATTCCTGGATCACGATCGGTATTCAGCATTGAGTCTCACGCACTCGCGTGAGCGTCCACGCCGGCTCTCAGCGGCTCTCAACCCGCGCGCAGCGTCGTGAGCGGCGGTTGGCTCACGACGGTGCGGGTCGCAAGCCAGCCGCTCGCGGCGACCAGAACCGCTCCGCCACCCATTCCGACGGCGAACACTGCCGGATCGAAGGCATAGGCGACCTGCAGCACGCGCGCGGCAACGAACGCTCCCGCGAGCGAGGCGCCGAGTGCGGCGAGCAGTCCGGCAAGTGCGCCCAGCGTCGTGAACTCGGCGAGTACGCTCTGCAGCACCGTGCCGCGGCCGGCCCCGAGCGTTCGTAGCATCGCACTCTCGAAGCGCCGCTCTTCGCGGCTCGCCTGCACGGCCGCGAGCAGGACGGTGAGCCCGGCAAAGAGCGTGAACGCGAAGACGCTTTGCACGGCGAGAATCGCCTTGTTGACGAGCGAGCGCACCTGTTGAAGCAGGTCGTCCAGATCGAAGATCGACACGCTCGGGAAGCGATGCGCGAGCTGCGCGAGCACCCGTCCCTGCGTCGGATGAAAGTACGCACTCGTCAGATAGGTGCCCGCCGCCTTGTCGAGGAGGCCGGGCGCGAACACGATGAAGAAATTAGGCCGGAAGCTATCCCACTTCACCTTGCGCAAGTTGGCGACCGTAGCCGTGAAGGACTCACCACCGATCTCGAAGGTGAGCCGATCCCCGAGCCTGAGGCCAAGGGATTGCTGGAATTCCGTCGCGAGCGATACCAGGGGCTTGCCGAAGTCCTGGGGCCCCCACCATCGGCCGGCGATGACCTGGTTGTCGGAGCCGAGCTCCGCCGCCCAGGTGATGTTTTGCTCGCGCTCCGCGAAGCCCTCGCCGCGCGCGCGACGGAAGCGCCGTGACTCCATCGGGCGTCCGTCGATCTGGGTGAGCCGTCCACGAATCATCGGCAACATCCGCGAGAGTCTGGCGCCGTGGGCCTGAAGAAAGGCCGCAAATGCCGCGCGCTCGCCCGGCGGGATGTTGATGAAGAAGTAATTAGGCGCATCGGCCGGAAGAGTCCGGCGCCAGTCGTTCTCGAGATCTCCGCGAACCACGCCCAGGAGCAGCAGCACCATCAGCCCGGTGCCGAAGGCGGCGATCTGCACGAGGCTGTCGGCACGGTGCCGGCTCAGGTTCGCAATCCCGTAGCGCCACGCGACGCCCACCCGGCCGCGCAGGCGCCCGGCAATCGCGACGAGCAGCAGCGCGGCGGCCGCCAGGAGCGCGGCGTAAGCGGCAAACCCCAGAATGAAATCGACGAACAGCCGCAGCTCTCCGACCGCCCAGTAGACCAGCGCGGCCACCACGGCGGCGGCGGGCCCAAATGCGAGCCAGACGAGCGGCGGCGGCGGACCCACGTCGCGCCGCAGCACCCGCAGCGGCGGCACGCGCGCAAGCTGCAGCAGCGGCGGTAACGCAAATCCGGTGAGCACCGCGATCGCTGCCGTGAAACCCATGCCGAGCGGGGCGAGGTTGGGCGGTGGCAGATCGGCGTTGAGCAGGCCGCGCAGTGCGTAAAGCAGCCACTCCTGCGCCAGAAATCCGATCGCCGAGCCGAGAATCGCCCCCAGGAGCGCAATGAGCAGCAGCTGGATTGCGCTCACGCTCAGCATGAGGGCGCGGGTAGCCCCGAGGGTCTTGAGCAGGGCGACCGCATCGAGATGTCGGCGCACGTACTGCCGTGCGGACATCGCCACCGCGATCGAGCACAGCAGCACGCTCACCAGGCTCGCGAGCTCGAGAAACCGGCCGGAGCGATCCACGGCGTCCTTGATCTGCGGACTCGTCTCGCCGATGTCGCGCAGGCGCTCTGCGGGCTGACGATGCTCGGAGAGCCATGCAGCGAAACCGGCGATGGCGGTGCGATCCGCAGCAAACAGTCCCGCGTAGCTCACGCGGCTTCCCGGCTGGATGAGCTGCGTTGCCGGCAGGTCCGCCGCGTTCATGATGATGCTCGGCACGAGCTCGGTGAAATTTCCGCCCTGATCGGGCCGCGAGATGAGCACGCGTGTCACCCGAAACGTCGCGGCGCCGATCGAGATCTGCGAGCCGAGCTTGCCGCCGAGGGTCGCGAGGAGCTTGGAGCTCGGCCACGCCTCCCCGCGGCCGGGGATACCACTGGCCGGTGTACCGGCCGCAAACGGTTCGTTCGCAACCTCGAGCGTGCCCCGGAGCGGGTAGCCGGCCGATACGGCGTACAGATCGGAAAGCTCGCTCGCATCGCCGAGAAAGACGACGCTCAGCATGGAGACGATACGTGCCGAGCGCACTCCACGGCGCGCCGCTTCTGCAAAATAGCTTTGCTTGATCGGCTGAGGAGACCCCAGGCGCAGGTCGGCTGCGAGCACTCCACTCGCCTGCTGGTCGACCGCGATGCCGATCCGGTTGACGAGAAATCCGATCCCCGTCAGAGCCGCAACGGCCGTCGTGAGCGCGAGGAGCAGCACAGCGAGCTCTCCGGAGCGCCAGTCACGCGTCAGCCCGCGCAGCGCGAGCGCTAGCGCGCGCATGCGCCACTCCGCATCGACAGGCTCCGCCCGATCAACGGGTCACGGCCGCACCCGCACGGCATCACGACACCACGCGTCCCGCTTCCATGTGGAGGATGCGTCCGCAACGCGCCGCGATCCCCCGCTCGTGCGTGACGAGCACGAGCGTCGTGAGCGAGTGCTCGTTGAGCTCGAACAAGAGCTCGACGACCCGCTCGCCCGTTGCCGTATCGAGGTTCCCGGTCGGCTCGTCCGCGAACAGCACCGCCGGGCGCCCGACGAAGGCGCGTGCGAGTGCGACGCGCTGCTGCTCGCCCCCGGAGAGTTGCCGCGGGTAGTGGCCGATGCGCGCCCGCAGACCGACGCGCTCGAGCACCTCGAGTGCCGCGCTTCGCGCGTCGGAGCGGCCGGCGAGCTCGAGAGGCAGCATCACGTTCTCGAGCGCGGTGAGCGCAGGAATCAAGTGAAAGGACTGGAACACGAACCCGACGCGCTGCGCCCGCAGCCGCGCCCGGCCGTCTTCATCGAGCAGCGTCAAATCCTGTCCCGCGAGCCAGACCTTTCCGGAGGTCGGGAGGTCGAGCCCGGCGAGCAGGGCGAGCAGTGTCGACTTCCCCGCACCCGATGCGCCGATGATGGCGACGGACTCGCCCGCGCCGATCTCGACGGAGACCTCGCGCACGATGGTCAGCGTCCCCTCCGGGCTGCTAACCTGCTTGGAGAGGTTGGAGGTTTTGAGAACGCTCTCGCGAATCGCGGGCGCCTGGGCGCTCGCCATGGGGCTGCTGCTCATCGGGCTCCAAAGCGCCGCGGCCGGGCCACCTCGGACCATTCTGGTCTTCGGCGACAGCCTGAGCGCTGCTTACAACCTCCCGGTCGAACAAGGCTGGGTCGCCCTGCTGCAAAGACGCTTGCACGCCCAAGGGTACGGGTACGACACCGTGAATGCCAGCATCAGCGGGGAGACCACGAGCGGGGGCCTCGAGCGCCTGCCGCGCGCACTCGCGCTGCACCGGCCCGCCATCGTGATCCTGGAGCTCGGCGCGAACGACGGTTTGCGCGGCCTACCGCTCGAGCAAACGCGAGCCCGCCTGGCGCAGATGATCGGGCTCGCCGAACGCGCCGGCGCGAAGGTGCTGCTGCTCGGCATCCGGCTGCCGCCCAACTACGGGCCCCGTTATGGCAACGGATTCGCGATGCTGTATGGCGAACTCGCCGCGCATTTCCATCTGCCGCTCGTGCCCTTTCTGCTGCAACGAGTGGCTCTGAATCCCGCGCTCATGCAGTCCGACGGGCTTCATCCGAATGCGAACGGTGAGGGGCCCGTGCTCGAGACGGTGTGGTCCTACCTCGTCCCGATGCTCCAGAAGCCTTGAGGTCGGCACCGGCTGTTCGGGCACTTCGTCGGCCTTCGAATCACTCGCGCAACCCGCATTGCGAGTCTCCGCGATGCGGTGCTATATAGCCCGGCCGTGCAGAAGATCTGGCTGAAGTCCTACCCCGCTGGCGTTCCTGCGGAGATCGATCCGCGCGCCATCCGTTCGCTGCGCGAGATGGCCGAAGAGAGCTTCGTGCGCTTCGCCGAGCGCCCCGCCTTCAGTCAGATGGGGCGCGCGATGAGCTTTCGGCAGCTCGATGAGCTCTCGGGCGCATTCGGCGCGTGGTTGCAGAAGCAATCGGGCCTCGGCCGGGGCGACCGCCTCGCCATCATGCTGCCGAACGTGCTGCAGTACCCCATCGCGATGTTCGGTGCGCTGCGCGCCGGACTCGTGGTCGTCAACACCAATCCCCTCTATACGGCGCGCGAGCTCGAGCACCAGCTCACGGACTGCGGCGCCGCCGCGATTCTCGTGCTCGAGAACTTCGCCCATGTCGTTCAAGAGGTGCTCCCCAGGACGAAGGTCAAACAGGTCCTCGTCACCTCGGTCGGCGAGTGGCTCGGCTTCCCCAAATCGCGGATCGTCGATTTCGTCGTCCGTCGCGTGCGCAAGCAGGTTCCGGCCTGGAAGATCCCTGGCGCCCTTGATTTCAAGTCCGTCCTCGGCGCTGCTCGGGGGTTGCGGCTCGACCCCGTCGCGCTCGATCACCAGGACGTTGCTTTTCTGCAGTACACGGGCGGGACGACCGGTGTCTCCAAGGGCGCCGTGCTCACCCACGGCAACATCTGCGCCAACATCCTGCAGGCGGAAGCCTGGGTAAAGGCTTTTCTTCCGGGCGGCGAGAGCCAGCCGAGCGTGCTCATCACGCCGATTCCGCTCTATCACATCTTCGCACTCACGGCGAACTGCATGGTGTTCCTGCGACTCGGCTGGCACGACGTGCTCATCACGAATCCACGTGATCTTCCGTCATTCGTCGCAGAACTGCGCAAGTACCCCTTCGC
>JASHUC010000321.1 GCA_030040235.1 Gammaproteobacteria bacterium
AGGACTTCGAGCTCGCGGATCTGATCGTGCTCGTAGGCTCGAACGCGGCCTGGTGCCATCCGATCCTGTTCCAGCGTATCGCGCAAGCGAAGGAGCGGCGCCCGGAGCTCAAAGTGATCGTGATCGACCCGCGCCGGACACCCACCTGCGACATTGCGGATCTGCATTTGCCGATTCGCCCGGGGACGGACGTCTGGCTGTTCAGCGGCCTGCTCGTATACCTGCACGCTCACGGCCGCGTCGACCTCGAGTTCGTGAGCGCCGCCACTGAAGGGGTTTCCGAGACGCTGCAGGTCGCGCAGGCCTCGACACCGGACGTCGAGGCGGTCGCGCGGGTCTGCGGCACCGAGGCTCGACGGATCGGCGAGTTCTTTCATATGTTTGCGACGACCGAGCGCGTCGTGACCGCGTTCTCGCAAGGCATCAACCAGTCTTCCGCCGGCACGGACAAGGTCAACAGCATCCTCAACTGCCATCTCCTCACCGGGCGCATCGGCCGCCCGGGCATGGGACCGTTCTCACTCACCGGTCAACCGAATGCCATGGGCGGCCGCGAAGTCGGCGGCATGGCGAATACGCTCGCCGCCCACATGGCGATCGGAAACCCGGTGCATCGCCGGATCGTGCAGGAATTCTGGGCGAGCCCGCGGATCCCCGAGCGCGAGGGCCTCAAAGCGGTCGAGCTGTTCGAGGCGATGCACGCCGGTCGAATCAAGGCCCTCTGGATCATGGCAACCAATCCCCTCGTCAGCTTGCCGGACGCCGAGCGCGTCCGCGCGGCGCTCGAGCGGTGCGAGCTCGTCGTCGTTTCCGATTGCGTCCTCGACACGGACACCAATCGCCTGGCTCAGGTGCTGCTGCCCGCTGCCGCATGGGGTGAGAAGGACGGCACGGTCACCAATTCCGAGCGGTGCATCTCGCGCCAGCGCGCGTTCCTGCCGCTGCCCGGGGAAGCGAAGCCCGACTGGTGGATCCTCAGCGAGGTTGCCCGCCGCATGGGATTCGCGGCCGCGTTCGACTACCGCTCGCCGCACGAGATTTTCGACGAGCATGCGCGGCTTTCGTGCCGCGAGAATCACGGCACACGCGCGTTCGACATCGGCGGGCTCGCCGGCCTGTCTTGCGAGCAATACCATGCGCTCGAGCCCGTTCAATGGCCCGTAGGGACCCGCGCCTCGGGCGGGGCGCGGCTCTTCGAGCACCGGCGCTTTCAGCACCCCGACGGCAAGGCACGCTTGGTGCCCACACTCCCCCGAGGTCCGGTGCATGCCACCGAGGAGGCGTTCCCGCTCATCCTCAACACCGGTCGCGTTCGCGACCAGTGGCACACGATGACGCGCACCGGGCGTGCTGCCCGGCTGTCCGAGCATGTTTCCGAGCCATTCGTCGACCTGCACGCCCACGACGCACTCGCCGCAGGAATCCGTGCGGACGAGCTTGCGCGGGTGACGACGCGTTGGGGCGCCGTGGTCGCGCGCGTCCGCACCAGCGGCGAGATGGCGCGCGGTCAGGTGTTCGTGCCCATTCATTGGAACAGTACCAACGCATCGGACGCGCGCTGCGGGACGCTCGTGAGCCCCGCAGTCGATCCGATCTCGGGAGAGCCCGAGTTCAAGCACACTCCGGCCCGCGTCGCCCCGTTCGTGGTCGACTGGTACGCGTTCGTCCTCACGCGCCGTCCTCTCGAGTCGCTGGAGGCGGCATGGTGGACGCTCGTTAAGGGCGAATGCTGCCTGCGGTACGAGCTCGCAGGGCGAGTCGTTCCGCCGGATTTGCCAGGCTGGTCGCGCCGGCTGCTGGGCGCAACCACGGCCGATTCGGATTACCTCGACTACCACGACGAGGCGGCCGGCATCTATCGAGGGGCGCGGCTGCTGGCGGATCGTCTCGAGGCCTGCATTTGCGTATCGGGTTCTCCGCAGCTCCCGCCGCGCGGATGGCTGTCGTCCTTGTTCGCGAGGTCATCGCTCGCAGAGACCGAGCGCACGGCGGTGCTCGCGGGCCGGCCCCTCGGCGAGCGCCCCGATGCAGGGCCGCTCGTCTGCGCGTGCTTCGGGGTCGGTCGTGAGGCCATTCGGCGGGCGATTCGCACCGCAGGGCTAGTGACCCCTCAGGAGATCGGCGCGCGGCTCAAGGCGGGGACGAACTGTGGATCCTGCCTGCCGGAGATCCGCACTCTGATCCTCGAGACGGCATCCTGAGAGGGATGGCGAGGCGTCCCAGCTGCGTCCCGGCGCTTGGGTCGATTCACCTTATATCGCGGAGCTGAAGCACAAGAGATGACCGTGTCGCCGGCGATTGAGCCGCTGCGCCGCAAGCTACCCACCCGAGCCCGCCCTTAATTGCCAATATGAATGATTCGCATTTATGATTGGCCGACAGTGGACCAACCCGTACGAGAATCCCTGATTCCATCGTCTGCGTGGAAGACATTTCTCGCGGTTCTCGGCCCGGGTCTGGTCGTGATGCTGGCCGACACGGATGTCGGGAGCATCATCACGGCCGCGCAGAGCGGGGCGCAGTGGGGGTACCGGCTCCTGTTGCTGCAGGTGCTCCTGGTGCCGGTGCTGTTCATCGTGCAGGAGCTCACCGTGCGACTCGCCATCTTCACTGGCAAGGGCCACGGCGAGCTCATCCGCGAGCGCTTCGGGCGTGGCTGGGCGTGGGTATCGGTGAGCGGTCTGTGGGTCGCCACGCTCGGCGCGCTGCTGACCGAGCTCTCGGGGGCCGCGGGCGTCGGTGAGTTCTATGGCATTCCGCGTGCGGTCAGTCTCGCGGCGAGCGCGGGGTTTCTGCTGATCGTCGTTCTGACGGGCAGCTACCGGCGTGTGGAGCGCGTCGCGATCGCCCTCGGGCTGTTCGAGCTCGCCTTCTTTCTCGTCGCCTACGCGGCGCATCCACGTTCGGGGGATCTCGCCTCAGGGCTTCTGCACAGCCCGCTCGGAGATGCCCGCTATCGCTACCTCGTCGCGGCGAACATCGGCGCGGTCATCATGACGTGGATGATTTTCTATCAGCAGTCCGCGATCGCGGACAAGAAGCTGCGCCCGAGGCACTACGGGGCTGCGCGCTGCGACACCGCACTGGGGGCGCTCGTGACGCAGGCGGTGATGGCGGCCGTGCTGATCGCCGCTGCCGCCACCATCGGCAAGCGGGCCGCGGGCGGCGCGAGCCTCGACAGCATCGGAGACATCACCCATGTGCTTTCCGCCGTGCTCGGGCCGCAGGTCGGACGCTTCGTTTTCGGGCTCGGCACCCTCGGCGCTGCGATGGTCGCCGCGATTGTGGTCTCCCTCGCGGCGGCGTGGGGATTCGGCGAGGTCACCGGGTACCGGCATTCTCTCGAGCATCATCCCTTCGAGGCGCCGTGGTTCTACGGGGTCTATGCGCTCTCGATCATCGGCGGGGCGATCATCGTCGGACTCGTCCCGGATCTCGTCGCGTTGAGTATCGGCGTCGAAGTCATGAACGCGCTGCTGCTGCCTCTCGTCCTCGGGTTCCTGGTGCTGCTTGCTTTCAAAGCGCTGCCGGCCGCGCACCGGCCCGCGGGCCTCTATGCCTGGGTCGTGGTCGGCGTCTCGCTTCTGACGGCCGGGCTCGGGGTTTACGGGGGACTTTCCGGGTTGCTCTTCCACTAGACACTTCGCGCGTGAGTCGAGCGTCCTTGCCATCCCCCGGCGAGAGCGCTACACATCGAGAACGTTGTCGCGCCTGCGGTGCCGCGAACTGCGAGGAGTAAGAACGCGTGGCCATGAAACCTCGTACGATCGTGCGCATCGTCGCCCTGGCGGTCGCCGCAGCTTTGATCGCCTGGCAGCACTTCGGTGCCAAGCACCGCCGCAGCGACGACGGGCAACGTGCCGCGGCCGGGGAGGTGGTCGCAACGGTCACTGCGCCCCCTGCGATGAAACCTGCCCCGCCGCGTCATTGGCAGCTCGGCGCACTGAAGCTCACCTCCTGTGAGCTCCCCCATCCCAACAGCGGCGCAACGACAGCGGCTTGGTGCACGAACTTCGATGTCGCTGAAAACCCCGCACAACCGCACGGCCGTCACATCGGTCTGCACCTCGCCGTGATTCGCAGCGATGCGGGCAAGCCCGACCCGGACATCGTCGTCATGCTGGCGGGCGGCCCCGGCGAGGCGGCCACCGCGGACTTCGCCGACACCTCCCTGTACGCGGGCGTGCTCAAGCACCACGATGTGTTGTTGCTCGATCAGCGCGGGACGGGCCGTTCGAACCCGCTCAGCTGCGAGAAGACCACGAAGGCCCTGCGCGCCCAGGGGCTCGAAAGCGACGCACCCGCGCCGGACGAGATTCGCAAGGACGTCGCCGAGTGTCTGGCCGAGGTTGAGCAAAACGCCGATCCACGCTACTACACGACGACGATTGCGGTCGGCGACCTCGAGAAAGTGCGCCGGGCGCTCGGTGCGCCGCTCTTCGATCTGATCGGCGTCTCTTACGGCACCCGGGTCGCGCAGCAGTACCTGATGCGCCATCCCGCGGGTGTCCGCAGCGTCGTGCTCGATTCGCCGGCGCCCAACCAGTTGATCCTCGGCGAGGACTTTGCCGCCAACCTGGACTCCGCGCTGGAGCGCGACTTTGCCGACTGCATCGAAGCCCCGGCCTGCAAGAAGGCCTACGGCGATCCGATGCAAACCCTCCACAAGCTCCGCGATGCGCTGCGAGCGGATCCGCACGAAGTCACATTCCGCGATCCGCGCACTTTCCAGCCCGTCTCACGCATGCTGACGCCGGCATTGTTGGCCGGGGTCGTGCGTCTCTTCGCCTACGCGCCCGAGACCGCCGCTCTGCTTCCCTTGTCGATCGATGCCGCCGCACAGGGCGACGTGGCGCCGCTTTTGGGGCAGGAGCGGCTGCTCGACGCCGATCTCGCCGGCGACATGAACAGCGGCATGTCGATGAGCGTCATCTGCAGCGAGGATGCCGATCAGCTGCACGAGCGCCCGCAGGATGCCGACACGATCCTGGGCAACCGCCTGATCGAAGACCTCAAGGCGCAGTGCGAGGTCTGGCCGCATGGGGCGATGCCTGCCGACTTCCACGCTCCGCTGCGCAGCGACAAGCCCGTTCTGATCCTCTCGGGCTCGCGCGACCCCGTCACCCCGCCGCAGTACGGCGAAGAGATCATGCAGGGCCTCAGCAACGCGCGACATCTGGTGCTCAAAGGCCAGGGCCATGCGGTGTTGATCCGCGGTTGCGTGCCGAAGCTCATCGAGCAGTTCGTCAACGATCCGAAGCCCAAGACCCTCGATGCCACTTGTCTGGACCGCCTCGGGCCGACGCCCGCCTTCGTCGACTTCAACGGAGCCTCCCCATGATCCAGGTCCAGAATCTGCACAAGTCATTCGGCGCGGTCCGCGCCGTCGATGGCGTCAGCTTCCTGGCGCGCGACGGGGAGATCACAGGCCTGCTCGGCCCCAACGGCGCGGGCAAGACGACGACCTTGC
>JASHUC010000322.1 GCA_030040235.1 Gammaproteobacteria bacterium
GCTCGTGATGAACCGCCTGGGAAGGCTGCCGCGCCGCGGTGAGACGCTCGCGATCGACGGGCTCGAGTTTCGGGTCGTGCGCGCCGACCGCCGCCGCATCGACACGCTGCGCGTCGTGAGCGCGCACGATGTGGTCCCGCCCGAAGAGCCCGCCGCGGGCGGAGCCTGATGGGGCGGTTGCGCTACGCGCTCGCCGCTGCGGCCGGAGCGTTGCTCGCTCTCGCCTTCGACCCGCTCGGCTGGTGGCCTCTGGCGGTGCTCTGTCCCGCCGCGCTCATTGCGCTCTGGCAGGGCGCGAGCCCGCGCGTTGCGGCCTGGACCGGCCTCTCGTTCAACCTCGGCAGCTTCCTCGCCGGCATCTACTGGGTCTACCTCGGGCTGCATGCGGGCGGGGCACCGGTGTGGATGGCGCTGTTCGTGGGCAGCGGCCTCGTCGGGGCCATGGGACTCTATGGCGCGCTCACCGGCTACGGGGTCGCGCGCTGGCTGCCCCCGAGCGGAGCGGTGCGCTGGATGGCGGGCATCCCGGCCGCCTGGGTGCTCATCGAGTGGTTGCGCGGCTGGTTCCTGACCGGGTTCGGATGGCTCTCGCTCGGGTACACGCAGACCGACACCTGGCTCGGACAGGCGTACGCGCCGATCTTCGGCGAGTACGGCCTCACGGCGCTGCTCGCCGTGGCCGCCGGCGCACTCGTCACGCTCGTGTGGGGCAGCTGGCGCGAGCGCTCGATCGCGGCCGCCGCTCTCGTTCTGCCCTGGCTCATCGCGTTGCCGGTCCGCGACACCGCCTGGACGCAGGCCGTCGGAAAGCCGGTCGGCGTTGCAATCGTACAGGGAGATATTCCGCAGGATGAAAAATGGGCCGCGGCCAACCGCGATGCGACCCTCGAGCGGTATCGAAATTTCACGCTGAGCGCGCTCGGCACCCCGGTGATCGTCTGGCCGGAGGCGGCGCTCCCCGACCTCGCCAACAATCTCACCGCCTACCTCGTGAATCTCGATCGCGATGCGAGCCAGCGCGGCTCGTGGCTGCTGCTCGGGGCGGTGCGCGCCGATAGCGAGGACGTCTACTACAACTCGGTGCTGAGCCTCGGCACGTACATCGAGTGGTACGACAAGCGCCACCTCGTGCCCTTCGCGGAGTTCTTCCCGGTGCCGGGCTTCATCCGCAGCTGGCTGCGCATCATGAGCCTGCCTTACTCGGACTTCACGCGCGGGGGCGCTCATCAGGGGCCGCTGCCCGCCGCAGGGCTGCGCTTCGCCACCTCGATCTGCTACGAAGACGTCTACGCCAGCTACGAGCTGCCGCTCCTCGGTGAGTCCGATGCGCTCGTGACCGTCACGAACGATGCGTGGTTCGCGCACACCGCCGAGCACGCCCAGCATCTGCAGATCGCGCGGCTGCGCGCGCTCGAGGACGGGCGCGATATGGTGCGCGCGGCCAATGACGGCATATCGGCGGTGATCGGAGCGCACGGGGAGATCCTCGCCCAGGCGCCCCAATACCGCCCGTACGTGCTCAAAGGGGAGATCCGTGCCCGGCGCGGGCTAACCCCCTATGCCTATTATGGAAACTGGTTGATCATTGGGCTCGCCGCCACCACGCTGGCGCTCGCGGCGGGCTGGAGCCTGCGGTTTCGCGCCAGCGCGGCTCGCGCCGCTCAACCGGCCGCGGCACGGGTACATCGAATGCTGGTAAAGTCCTCCGCTGCGAGTGAGCCTCGAGCGGTGCACGCCGGTCTGCCGCCGGAGGTCTCGAGCCCCGCGAACCCACGGAGTCCCACATGAGTTGTGATTGGTCGGCACGTCGCGCCGAAATTCTCTTCCTCGCCAGCGTCGCTCTCGTAGCCTGCCCGGTGAGCTCTCGCGTGCAGGCCGAGCCCCCCCTCGCGCAGCCGCAACTGCTCGCTGCGAACCACTCCCCGGGGTATGCCACATCGAGTTGCAGCGCGGGTGCGGCCTCGCTCCCCGACTTCTCGGGCCTCGTCGAGAAGTACGGCCCGGCCGTGGTCAACGTAAAGGTGGAGGAGCACCCCCAGGCGGGTGATGAGTCGGATGATCCGTTCAACGACTTCTTCAAGCGCTTCGGGATCCCGGCGCCCAACATGCCGCCTCCGCAGCAGCACAACGCGCCTCCGCGCGAGGGCACGGGCTCCGGGTTCATCGTGAGCCCGGATGGCTACATCCTCACGAACGCGCACGTCGTGCAAGACGCCGATCAGGTGACGGTGATGCTCGTGGACCGGCGGGAGTTTCGGGCGAAGGTCATCGGCATCGACGAGCGCACCGATGTGGCCGTCATCAAAATCGTGGGACACAATCTGCCGGTCGTGAAGATCGGCGATCCGAGCAAGCTCAGGCCCGGACAGTGGGTGGTCGCGATCGGCTCGCCCTTCGACTTCGACAACAGCGCAACGGCCGGAATCGTCAGCGCCACGGCGCGCCAGATGCACGAATCCGACGAGTACGTCTCGTTCATTCAAACCGACGTGCCCATCAACCCCGGCAACTCCGGCGGCCCGCTCTTCAACGTCCGGGGCGAGGTCATCGGCATCAACTCGCAGATCTTCAGCCAGACGGGCGGCTACATGGGCCTGTCGTTCGCCATCCCGATCGATGTGGCGATGAACGTCGAGGAACAGCTCATCCGCGTCGGCCACGTGGTGCGCGGCCGCATCGGCGTGATGATCCAGGACGTGAATGCGCAGATCGCCGACTCCTTCGGCCTCGATCGGCCGCGCGGCGCGCTGGTGAGCTCCGTCGAGCCGAACGGACCGGCGCAGAAAGCGGGCCTCAAGCCCGGTGATGTGATCCTCGCCGTGAACGGCGAGGGGATCGACCGCTACGGACAGCTCTCCGAGCGCATCGCCAACAGCAAGCCCGGCAGCGACGTGCACCTCACGATCTGGCGCAACCGCACCGAGTCGCAGCTCGACGTCCACGTCGCGCTCCTCAACGAGCACGAGGAGCGTACGGCGACGCGCAGCGCCCCCGGGCACGGCACCGGCGAGTCGGCACGGCTCGGCCTCACCCTGCGCTCGCTCACGCCCGAGGAGAAGCAGCAGGCACAGACCGAGGGCAACCTGGTCGTCGAGCAGGCGACCGGCCCGGCGGCCGAGGCCGGCATCGAGCCCGGTGATGTGATCCTCGGAGTGAACGGCAAGTCCGTACACTCGCTCACCGAGCTCGAGCAGGCGGTCAAGGGAGCGGGCAAGACCTTTGCGCTGCGCATTCAGCGCCAGGACACCGAGGGCTACTATCCGCTGCAGCTTCCTTGATGCTGCCTTAAGCTCGTAGCGCAATGCACGAGGCATACGACCCCGCGGCCGTAGAGCGCGCGGCGCAGGCGCATTGGCGCGCGCTCGACGCGTACCGCGCGCGCGAGCACGATCCGCGCTTCCCCAGGGGCAAGTTCTACGTCTGCTCGATGCTGCCGTACCCGAGCGGCAAGCTCCACATGGGCCACATGCGCAACTACACCTTGAACGACGTGGTGTATCGCTTCATGCGCTCCTCGGGCTACAACGTCATGACACCCATGGGCTGGGACGCCTTCGGCCTCCCGGCCGAGAACGCCGCGATCGACAAGCACCTCGCCCCCGCCGCCTGGACGCGCGCGCGGATTGCCGACATGAAGTCGCAGTTCGCGCCCATGGGCTTCGCGTTCGACTGGTCCCGCGAGGTGACCACCTGCGATTCGAGCTACTACCGGTGGAACCAGTGGCTGTTCCTGCGGATGCTGAAAAGCGGCATCGCCTATCGCAAGACCCAGATCGTCAATTGGGACCCCGTCGATCAGACGGTGCTCGCGAACGAGCAGGTCGAGGACGGGCGCGGCTGGCGCTCGGGAGCGCTCATCGAGAAGCGAGAGATTCCCGGCTACTATCTCGCGATCACCCGCTATGCCGGGGAGCTGCTGCACGAGGTCGAGCACGATCTTGCGGGCTGGCCCACGCAAGTGCGCACCATGCAGCAGAACTGGATCGGGCGCAGCGAGGGCGTACGGTTCGGTTTTCCGTACGAGCTCGACGGCGAGCGCCGGCTGCTCCAGGTGTTCACGACGCGCGCCGACACGATCATGGGGGTGACCTTCGTCGCCCTCGCCCCCGAGCATCCCCTCGCCACCGAGCTGGCGCAGCGCGCGAGCGCACGCGGTGAGCCGCGCGTGCTCCAGTTCATCGAGGAGTGCCGCAAGGGCGGTGTCGCGGATGCCGAGCTCGCCACGATGCAGAAGAAGGGCGTTCCCACCGGCTTCTTCGTCCAGCATCCGCTCAACGGCGAGCGCGTGGAGGTCTGGATCGGCAACTACGTTCTCCTGAGCTACGGGGAGGGCGCGGTGATGGGCGTGCCGGCCCATGACGAGCGGGACTTCGCCTTCGCTCGAGCTCACGGACTGCCGATCAAGCAGGTCATCGAGATCGACGGTGAGGAGTTTTCCGCGAGTCGCTGGCTCGCGTGGTACGCGTCGACCGCTGGCAGTCGTTGCGTCAATTCGCGCTCACCTGATGGGCGATACGATTACGACGGCAAGCCCTACCGGGAGGCCGTCGATGCGGTAGCCGCC
>JASHUC010000323.1 GCA_030040235.1 Gammaproteobacteria bacterium
CCCGGAACAGCTTGACCTTGTCGGCAGGAGTCTGGGGTGTCCGGGTACTTGGAGATAGCTCCAGGCGTGACTTCGTCGTCGGCGCGAGCGCTGCGAGTTCCATCTGAAGAGATGCGATCCTCGCCTTTAGCTCGCCGCACGTGCGCTCGACGCCCGCCAGTGATAAGCCGGCGGCCTCCAGCTCTCGTACGATGTCATCCCGTGACCGGGTCAAGGCGGGATATCCTTCTCAGGACCATTGCCATTCCATCGGCCGCCAAACGCCGTCCTTGCCGGCCAGCACGGGATTGAGGAAGCCCCTGACGGCGACGGCCAGCTCCTCGAGTGTCGTCCAAGCGAGCTCGTTCCCCCTCGCCAGCTCGCGGTACGGAGTGGACCAGCTTGCAGGAGGATCGGGAACGGACGACGGCACTGCATGAGTACTGCGAAATTCGAAGGTCTGTGCCAGCGCCGTGCGCAGTCGCCGCGCTTCCAACGGCTGCATAGTGCCGAGCAGTGCTATGTCCGGAAGATCCTTCACGCGCGTGTTCGGACGCGGACGAGGCAGCGTGTACGCGTGGAGCTTCTCGGCAATATGAGTTTCGATCGGATAGAGCCGCAACACCGGGGGCGCCACACCAGCGAAAGCAAGGGTATCGTCGGCGGTGACGATCTCGGGCTCTCCGAGGATGGGATCGCCAAACGCGACGTCCACCCCGAAAGGTTGACCGTACAGCCTGCCCGCCAAGCGGCACTCGGTACGAAATCGCAGACCTTCGTACCGCATACCTTCGTTTTGTATTTGCGGGCGCTCCGTGTCGGGAGCGATTTCGAATGTCATGAAATCCATGAGATCGAGCCTTCCGGCCTCTCGCAAGTTTTCGAGTACACTCTTTGGCGAGCCGATCAGCCGGAGATCGACGTCCTTGGTGGCGCGCGCGTGCTCCAGGCGGAGCTCGAGCACGAGCCCGCCCTTCAGTAGAGCCGCGTCCCCGAAGACAGCCACGACTCGCGCCAAGAATCGGTCGAAGACCAGGAGCTGCCGGCGGCGCGCGAAGTCGACGCCGCTATTCGAAGCGCTCTTGAGCCGCTGTTCCAAGGCTTGCTTGAAAGCTTGCGGCGAAGCGTAGGCCCGTATTGTCATCCTCTGAGTCCGCCAAATGGTTTGAGTGCCTTCTGGACGTCTCCTATATCCGCCTTTGTAACGAGGCCACGCGTCAGTGCCTGCTTAGCACCTTGACGAAGCAGATCAGGGGAAAGTCCTGCAATGGCGCAGTCGTTGAGTGTTCTGCGGGCGGAGGTCACGGGGACCGCGCCTACCCACGAGCGCTCGCCGGGGGATACATCTGCGTGATGCAGGACGAAACCTCGCGGCACGCGAAAGCGTCTGCGACGCCAGCTCAGGGGCAGCGTCAGATGGATCTGGGCGGGCAGAACATCCGAAAGCCCATGCAGTGCGAGCGCGGTCTGGTGGGAGAGCACACCCTGAGAATCAGTCCACAGCCATGCTGTGACCAGCTCTTCCTGCTCTCCGGATGGGAAGTGGACGAGGCGGTAGATCCCGCGACGTATCCGAGCGATGCGTCCGGTCTTCTGGTGATGCGCGAGCAGCGGGGGCGAGTAGCCGGCAGCCGCGGCCTGACGGGTGGTGAACAGGCCGTCTTGGGCGGCGGCGATGTCGTATAGTGCCTGCCAAGTCGGCTCCGGTGCGTGGCCTGTGAGCATGCACGCAACTTAAATTCTATTTAAGTTTCGCGCAAGTGCTCCCCGGCCGAAAATACGCGCCCAGACGCCGCCAAGGGGCGATGTGCCGAGAATGTGTCGAGCTCAGATTGGGTGTGCCAGGATTGTGCCTTGGTGGGCCTGGGTTCGGGGCCGGCAAGCGCATGCAAGTGGTTGATTAATAAGCCCCTGGAATCGCCGTTATCCGACTGAAAATCCGCGTGTCGGTGGTTCGATTCCGCCCCTGGCCACCATTCTAACTACGCCGATTTGCTCAAGTTTTCTGCGCTCGGCCGCTCGAGTCGTGATGGCAGATTCGCAACAGTTTCCATTTTGTTTCCAAAAACCAAGGACGCGAGCCGATCACCGCTCGGATCGTGCTCGCGCGGCAGCATGTGGCTGTAGACATTCGGCGTGAAAGACGCGGTGGAGTGTCCCATGAGCCTCGACACGCGGACGTGCCTCAGATCGTGGAAACGAATTCTTCGGATGCCAGCGCGCTTGAGCGCCGCGTGAAAGCCACGCCTCATTAGGTTGGAGTGACTCATCGGCTGCCCATCGAGATTTGGGAAGATGAGATCGTACGGACTGTTGGGGCACGCCAGCCGCCACACTTTCAGTTCCTTCAAAAGAAAGGTCGGGAGCGAAAGGCGTCGATACGAGGTCCGCGTCTTCGGTTCTTGAAATCGTCCTTCCTTGAATGTCCGGCGAACGTGGAACTGACCGGTCTCCCAGTCGATGTGGCTCCAGGCGGCACCCAAGATCTCACCGACTCGGCAGCCCGTGAACGCGGCGAACGAGATCAGCAATCGATAGTTGTTGGTGATGAGCTCACCGCTGCGGTAACTGGCGGGAGTGGCCGCTTCGCGTAACGCAGCGACTTCTGCAGGGGTCAGGTCAGGACGTCCATGTCCAAGGGTCGCTGTTCCAATGGCCGTTCATCTCGTGCCTGAGATACGTACTTGGCGGGATTTCGCATCAGCCATTGGTTTCGCACCGCGTAGTTGAAAACCATGCTGAGGACCGTCAGCGCCTTGTTGATCGAGCGTCGGCCCAGCTTCCTCCGATTGGCATGTTGCTTCGCGCGAGCTTCCGCAAGACCCGGCTTCGCCTTCAGCAGACGAGTGATGAACGCCTGTCGGATCGCGTCGGGAATGCCTTGGCTGAGCTCGGCCCGGTAGCGCTCAATGTCGGTCACCTGGATCAGGCGGAGCTTGCGGTCCCCGAAGTAGGGGATGAGATAGCAGACCAGGAGGTGCTCGTAGCTGCGCCTCGTGGAGGGTCGAATCCTGACCTTGCTCTTGAGCCATCGAGTGGCGGCATCCTCGAAGGTGCCGCGGCCCTGGTGTACCATCCCGTCCGCTACTTCGGCTACTCGATCCGCCAGCAGTATTTGAGCGGCCTGCAATTCTTCCCGCGCTCTCTTGAAATGTCCTTCAGGCCGCTCGATTCGTCGCCGCTGGTTGGCGTCGTAATAGTCGGCAACCCAGTGCCGGCGATACATTCTCACCGTCGCCATGGCTACAACTCCTGATCTACGGTTACGAGACTCCTTTGCCGATCGTCCTCGTGAGCGTCGCGATAGATGCCAAAGCGCGGATCCTTCACCGTTCGTGAGCCCAAACCATCTGCCGCTCATCGTGACTACGAAAAATGCGCGACGGATCGACAGCGCCACTCCAGGAATGGCGTCCTCTCTAAAACCTCGGGCGGCGACTACTGCTTCGCAGTCTGGCTGGTTGCTGCGGCGCCGATCGTGTTGGTGCGCTTCTGGATGTCGGCGCTGTGTTCGAGAACGAGCTTGAAGGGTTCAGGATCGCGAAGGAATAGGCGCCCCTCCACCATCTTCCCGTAGTCCGCTTCGAGCAACTTCAATACCTCGCCCTGGGGAACGAGGACGAGGCCTCCGTTGATCGCGCTCAGGTAGTCAATCCTGTTGCCCTGAGCATCTTTCTCGATGAAGAACCTCGACTTGTGATCGGCGACGCGTTGAGCGATGTCGCGCGCATTGATCGCGGATTCAATGTAACCAGCCCCATCGAGTCTAACGATGTCGGACCAATGACGTGCCAGCTGATCCTTGACGTTTCCCTGAAGACAAAAGACGTGGATCGCGGTCATCTTTTCCCAGGCGGTGCGCTCAACCCGCATGACACGAACGTCTGCGTTCGGAAAGATCACATCCGACAGATGTTCGGCAGCATCGCAGGACACGGAAACATTGTCCGTGGGTTCGCCCGTGGAGCGGCCGCCAAATTCGATCTTGATGTAGGGCCCGACATAGCCATACCCGCTCACCTGGGCTTCATACTCGATGTAGATGCTTTCTCCCTTCTCGATGCGCAGTTTGGCGGCGAGTTTGTCCGCCTCCAGACACTTTTGGATGTACGGCAACACCTCATCGTTGAGCCATTTGGCGAGTCGTTCCTCGATGATCTGGCGCCACTTGGCAGCCTGAGACCTCGATGCCGGCAAGGCGTCTGGCCCAGCATCTTTGACGAGGTCAGCCGCGATCGCTCGGATGTCATAGGTGACATCGATGTCCTCCGAGAATCGATCGATTGCGCGGTAGACCTTGGAAAGCGAGGTGCCGCCCTTGAAGATCACATGCTCGGCAAATGGCGCTCGGAAGAGCGCAGAGAGAGTCCAGACGACCCACACATCCTTCTCAAGGATGTGAATAGGCCGTCCGGACTTGGAGGCAGCAACCGCGAGAGCTTCCTTGCGATCAGCGACTGAGAGGGCGACGAAGCTCTCGGCCATCAGGCTGCTAGTTCGCGGCTGATCATCTCGGCCAGCCAACCGGGCAAGGACGATCGGGAAGCGATGAGCTCCTCGCGGGCTTCCGGGGTGAGCTTCGGCTTCAGTTGCACCAGGGACTCGCGGGCGTGAGCACGCCCACTCCATGCGAGCGCACGAAGCACTTCTCCGGACTCTCGATTTGCGTTCAGGAGCTGCCAAGGCGGAACGTGCTTCAACTCGATGCTCTGCGCACCTAGCTTTAGCTGTCGGCTCGGGCCTGAAGTTAGATACTGCGTCCGCATAGGCACCTGAGTCGTCAATCCCAGGCGATTGGCGGCTGCTGCACCGTGCGGCGCAATCGTTTCTCCGCGCACTCTTGCTGACTCTGCCACGACCCTTTCGGGTGAGGGCGCACGTGTGCCGAATCGGCTTTCAACCGGTAGCACGTACAAACCCCGTCCCGAGCGCAGGAGTTTCCCGACGCTGGAAAGACGAGACAGCGCCTGGTCGATCGCCGCGCGAGTGCCCAGCTGCAGAAAGCCCTTAGCCGTCAAAGGGGTGCCCTCCGGCAGGGTGGAGGCGCGGGCCAGAATCTGCTCTGCTAGCTTAGTTTTCATGGTCAGAAGTATATACGAGTTTCTGACACTTTCAAGGGAATAAATTTACCCCAGAAATCAGACCTCTACGGGTCCTGCTGGGGGTTGATAGCCGCACCGTCCCCCCGTAACTTACACATCTTCCGCATCTTACGGGCAGGCTATGATCGCCGTTACGGCTACTGAATTCGCCAAGGCCTTTGGTCGATACAAAGAGGAGGCGCAGCGCGAACCGGTCGCGATCACCAGTTACGGTCGTGTGAGCGGGTACTTCGTGTCTGCGCGCGAGTATGAAGAGCTACAGCGCCTTCGTGCTTTCGAGCGTCGCGTGCATCGGATCAAGGATCTTCCGGCAGATATCGCCGAGGCCATCCAGAGTTCGAAGATGCATCCGGCCCACGATCACCTCAACGCGCTTCTGGACGAGAAGTCGAAATGAATTGGTCGGAGGCTGTGAGCGCATATGTTGATCGCGAGACCTTGTCGCGCGCGCTGGACCGTAGGTTGACCGGTGCAACCTTCCGGACTGCGTAATGCCCTCGGTTGCAAGCCAGAATTTTGCACAGCTTGTCGGATTTGTTGATCAGCTGATCATGATTCACGGCAGGTTGCAGGCGGGTCGCGGTCGTCGACATGAACAAGATGCGATTCATCGGGCTGGTGTTGTGATGATGATCGCGGCATGGGAGAGCTACGTTGAGAGGGTCGTTTTGGAGGGGTTCCTGGCAATCGAGACAAGCGCTGGTATAGCAAGTATTCCCCTAGGCATGCTGGTACTCATCGTTGACCTTGAGCATGCCGATCTTCCTCAGATCGATGAGATCACGTGCAGTGATTTGATAAACCCCTAGAACCACCGGGTCCCGACTGAAAATCCGCGTGTCGGTGGTTCGATTCCGCCCCTGGCCACCACTTCATTTGGCAACTTTCGCGGCAGCACCTGCTTTGCTCCGAGGGTCCGCGAGCGCCCAACGGGCAGTTGCGATTTGACCCTATGCGAGTCCACCGTGCACGAGAGCCGCGAGAAAGGGCAGCGGGAGTTTTGACACGCAAAACTGGATCGAAACTCTGAAACTGGCAGTTTCAGTATTTCACCACTGGGCGAGGCGAGGCCAAGCCACTCGAGTGTTCGCCGCACCGTCTCGTGCCGGTCGCTGGGCAAGAACACACCGGCGCCAGCAGGACTGGGAGCGCCATATAGCCCGCCACGCGCGCCTGAGTTCGGCCGCCGCGCGAGCGATCAGGTTCGACAGAGAGACGTTGACGATCGTCGCGTCGAGCTGTGCAAGCGATGCTCCGAACAGCGCGACGCTGGATATTTTCCAGACGGAGGGATGGCGCCGGTTGTTTTCCGGGGCGCTCGCGGAGGCGATTTCTCGGGCTCTTGCGAATGAGTTGGACTTCGCGAACGTGCTCCTGTCCTGCTATCAGGTGCCATTGGGCGAATTTGCGCCGTGGAACCGTCCGAACGAGCGCGCGGCCATCACACCGAAAGAGCTGCGTCGGAGCCGCACTCGCTCTTTGTGCAGTATCCGCCTTGCGTCCAATATCTCGGTCAGCGGTTCGCCTGACCATCGACCCGCATCGGGACGCTCAGGGCCTGACTCGGCCGGCAGATCGGGCGCTGTCGTGCTCTGCTCTCACGAGCGCCATCGGGGCTGGCGCTTGCCCAGGAACGCGGCGAT
>JASHUC010000324.1 GCA_030040235.1 Gammaproteobacteria bacterium
AAGACGACGACCTTGCGGACGCTCTATACCCTGATGCGGCCGGACACCGGCCGGGTGCTCGTGGACGGCATCGACTCGGGCGCCGACCCGCTCGCCGTGCGTAAACGGCTCGGCGTGCTCCCGGATGCGCGCGGTCTGTACAAGCACTTGAGTGCACGCGAGAACATCGACTACTTCGCCCGCCTGCAGGGCGTGCCTGCCGGCGAGGGTGCGCGCCGCCGGGAGGCGCTGATCGAGGTGCTCGAGATGGGCGACTTCGCCGACCGGCGCGCGGAGGGCTACTCGCAAGGCCAGCGCGTGAAGACGGCGATCGCGCGCGCGCTGATCCACGATCCCAGAAACGTGATCCTCGATGAGCCGACGAACGGCCTCGATGTGATGGCGACGCGGCGCATGCGTCAGTTCATGCGCGATTTGCGCGCCGAGGGCCGGTGCGTGCTGTTCTCGAGCCACATCATGCAGGAGGTGGCACAACTCTGCGACCGCATCGTCGTGATCGCAAAGGGCCGGGTCGTCGCCGATGAGTCCCCGGAAGCCCTGCGTCAGCAGACCGGTGAGTCCAACCTGGAGGAAGCATTCGTGAAGATCATCGGCAGCGGGGAGGGGCTTGCGGCATGAATACCTCGCTCACCGTCCTGCTCAAAGAGGTCCGCGAGAACCTGCGCGACAAGCGCACGCTGATCAACGCCTTGCTCGCCGCTCCCCTGATCGGCCCGCTGATGTTCGTCGTGCTCTTGAACGTGACGATTTCCCGCCAGCTCACTCAGGCCGAGGCCCCTCTCGAGCTGCCGGTCATCGGCGCGAGCAACGCGCCGAATCTCATCGCGGAGCTGCGGCAGCAGGGATTCGACCCCCAGCCCGCGGTGGCGGACCCGATTGCGGCCGTGCGCAACCACGACGTGATCGCCGTGCTGCGTATTCCGGAGGACTTCGGCAAGGCCTGGAAGAAAGGCGATCCAGCGCAGGTGGAGGTTTACTACGATTCCTCGCAGCGCGATGCGCAGCAGCCCGTCAACCGCCTCAAAGACATGCTCGATAAGTATTCGCGCCTGACCGGCGCCCTGCGCCTGGTCGCGCGCGGCTTCTCGCCCGCGCTCGCCAACCCGATCGTGGTAGACGAACGCGATCAGTCAACGCCCCGATCGCGTGCCGGCCTCATGTTCTCGATCCTGCCTTACTTCTTCGTGCTGACCGTGTTCATCGGCGGCATGTACCTCGCCATCGATCTCACGGCCGGCGAGCGCGAACGCCAGTCGCTCGAGCCGCTGTTCGCCAACCCCGTGGCACGCTGGCAGATCCTGCTCGGCAAGATCGGGGCGATCTGCGCATTCTCGGTCGCGAGCCTGCTGATCTGCGTGACCGCGTTCACCCTCGTCGGACGCTTCATTCCCACCGAGAAGCTCGGCATGGACCTCGGCCTCGGACCGATGTTCGCCGTGAAGGTGCTCGTGCTCATGCTGCCACTGGCGCTGCTCATCGCCGCGCTGCAGACGCTCGTGGCCGCCTTCTCGAAGAGCTACCGGGAAGCGCAAACCTACCTCGGCATACTCACGCTGCTCGCGGTGGTGCCCTCGGTGTTGCTCAGCGTATTGCCCGTGAAGACGGTCGCATGGATGTATGCGGTGCCGGTGCTCGCCCAGCAGGTCGGCATCACGGAGCTCCTGGTCGGCGGCTCGGTGACGGCGATGCAGGTCACGGCTTGCCTGCTCTGCGGGTTCGCGGTCGCCGCCCTCATGCTGGTCGTCACGGCTCGGGTCTACGGCTCGGAGCGCTTGGCAATCTCCGCCTGAGCCGGATTGAATTCCCGGGTCCCGCCGGAGACGGGCAGCGTGCGGATAACGATCCAGGCGAACAACACCATCGCCGGCAGGGAGAGGATGCTACCCTCCGGGCCGGTGGTGCCCCCGCTCAACCACGCGGGTCCCGACGGTGCGCTGCGAAGCCACTCTCCGGTGGCCGCGAGGCCGCTGTTGGCGCAACCGAACACGAAGGTCTGGGTCCAGTTCCACGCGACATGTGCGCCGAGTGCCCACCACAGCGATCCGCTACGCCACACGGCCAAACAGTAGACGAGCCCAACGCTGACCACTTGCGCGATACCGATAGGGGTCTCCTGCGCGTTTCCGAGATGCGCGAGTCCGAAACACAGCGACATGATTACGGCGGCGCGAGTCGGGTTGTAGGCCCACGACAACCGGAAAAACGGGTAGCCCCGAAACAGCAGTTCCTCGACGAGCGCTGCGGGCACGTACACGGCAGCCCAGAGCACTCCCCACTCGACCAGCGACCGCGCCCCGCTTCCGTGCGTCTCGATCGTGATCGCATGCACGAGCACGAGGGCGCCCACCAGCACCGACATGAGCAGCGCGCCCCAGAATGCGCCCTGCGCGAAGAGAGTTGCCGCACGCCGCCCCCGCAGTCCGTAGTCCAGCCAGGATCGCCGCTCGATCCGGCTCATCGCTGCAGTGGCGAGCAGAAGGCCACAGCTCTCCGCGAGGACCAGTGCCTCCTGGACTCCCGGCACGAGCCGGGAACGCAGGGCGCGCAAGTCCTCCGGCGTGAGATGCGCCACGCGATAGGCGATCCCAAAGACGGCGGCGGCGACCGCTGCTGCCACGATGACGAACAGCGCTACCGACCACACGGGTCGCAGGCCATTGCCGTCTTTCCAGACCCTTGCGAGGCTGCGTGAAGCCGACATGCGCGAGGTTCCTTCCGGAATACTTGACTTCATTCACAGGAATCAACACATTGATAACAGTGCACCGCCGGCGAGGTACATAATTCGCTGTCATGAGAGCCCGCAGATCCCGCCCGCGCGCCGTCAGAAACCTTTTTCTCCTCACCTGCTCCCTTATCGCGTGCTCGTGGCTCGGCCGCCCGGTGGCCGCCCAGTCCGGCACCGCACCGCCGCCGCAGACGCCAGCGCCCCCCGCCGGAGCGCCGGATTCGCCCGGCGCGCCGCTCGAAGCGTACCGCTTCGTCGTCGACCCCAAACTCAACGATGATGTGCTCGGCGAGGTGCAGCTCACCCACGCCGAGCAGGAAGACACGATGACCGATATCGCGCGGCGGTTCAGTGTCGGCTACAACGAGATCCACCGGGTGAACCCCGGGGTGGACATGTGGCTGCCCGGCGCCGGGCGCAAGGTCGTGGTGCCGACGCAATTCGTGCTGCCCGATGCGCCGCGCGTGGGCATCGTCATCAACGTTGCCGCGATGCGGCTCTACTACTTCGCGCCGCGCTTGCGCGGGGGCAAGCAGGTCATCTACACCTTCCCGATCGGCATCGGCCGGGAGAACTGGAAGACCCCCTCGGGCGTCACGACGGTCGTGCGCAAGGTCAAGAATCCCGTCTGGAGACCTCCGGCGGACATCCTCAAAGAGCACCGTGCGGAGGGGGATCCTCTGCCTTCGGAGATCCGGCCCGGTCCCGACGACCCCATGGGAAACCGCGCCCTTTACCTCGGTTGGCCCGAGTACGCGATCCACGGCACCAACAAGCCGGCGGGTGTGGGCATGCGTGTGAGTCACGGGTGCGTCCACCTTTTCCCCGAGGACATCATCCAGCTCTACAACATGGTCCCGGTCGGCACCCAGGTCCGGGTCGTCAATCAGCCCTTCGTCTTCGGCTGGCACCGCGGGGAGCTCTACATGGAGGCGTTCGGCCCACTCGCCGGCGATGCGCGTGATTGGAAGAGTGACGCGCGCAAGCTTCTCGAGCAGGCGATGGGTGCGCGCATGCAGAAGCAGTTGCGAGCGCGTAACGAGCAGGTGCGTTGGGATCTCGTCATGCAGTTGGTGGCCGATCCTCTGGGGGTACCGGTCGCGATCACCGATCCCACCGCGAGTCTCGACCAAGTGCTCGCGGATGCCCGGCAGGTCGAGAACCGCTTGCCCGCGGGGGCGGCCTGGGACGGCAAGACCGAGCTGCCCATGGACGAGCAGTCGCTCGAGCGGGCACTCTCCAAGCTCGGAGCCACCCCATTTTCCCACCCGGCGAGCCTGCGGCATGGGACGCGGAGCGCTACCCAATCGGGTACGTGACCGCGCGCCGATCGACAATCGAACGGCTGGAAATCTCGCGCAGCGAGCGCGCACCGCAGCCGGCCATGGCGAGGCGCAGCTCCCGGTTGAGCATGTCGAGCACGCGCTCGACGCCCGCTTGGCCGAAGGCGGCAAGGCCCCAGGCGTAGGGGCGTCCGATCCCGACCGCACGCGCCCCGAGCGCCAGTGCTTTGAACACGTCGGTGCCGCGGCGCACACCGCCATCCATCAGCACCGGAATGCGCCCCGCGGCGCCCCGCAGTACTTCGGGCAGCGACTCGAGTGTCGCCCGGCCGCTCTCGAGCGCCCGCCCGCCGTGGTTTGAAACGATGATGCCGTCGGCCCCGTGCTCGACGGCGAGTGCCGCATCGTCCTGGGTCTCGAGGCCCTTGATCACGACCTTCATGCTCGTCACGTCCTTCAGTCGCTTGATGAAGTCCCAGGTGAGCGACGGCGAGGTGAGGCCGAGGCCGCGGGTGTCGATGCCGGCGAACATCGGTTCGGTGGCGAGATTCAGGCGGGGATTGCCGTGGGCATCGACCGTGTGGCAGAGGCTGCAGTTGCGCGTGTCCTCGCGTCGCAGGCGCGCCGCCGTGACGGTGTTGCGCCCCGCAGGTAAATCCACGGTCACTGCGACGACCGGACAGCCTGCGGCCGCGACGCGCTTGAGGATCTTGCGCGTGGCCTCGAACCGGTTGGTCGTATAGAGCTGATACCACACCGGCGCACCCCGTGCGGCGATGATGTCTTCTATCGCAAACGACGTCTGTGTCGAGGTGATCTGCAACGCCTTTTTTGCCCGGGTCGCACGTGCGACCCCAATGTCGCCCTCGGGGTGCAGCGCGCGCAGGCCCCCGATCGGGCAGCAGAAAATCGGGGACGCGAAGGTCGTGCCGAATACCTCGGCGGAAAGATCGAGGTGGCTCACATCCACGAACCGGCGCGGCCGCAGCTCGTAGCGCGCGAAGGCCGCCTCATTGGCGTGCAGCGTCACATCACCGTCCACGCCGCTTTGCAGGTATCCCCAATGCGCGGGTGGCACGACGCGCTGCGCGGCCGCCTCGAGATCGAAAACATCGAGCGCATCGGCAGCACTCCCGGGCAGCGCCGCGCCGGGTGCGTGTTCGGTCTGCGCACGGGCATCGAGGAAGGCCGCGGGCCCGAATGCCGCGAGCAATGGACTCGATCCAAGAAGTTTCAGCAGCGTACGACGCGCATATCGGCTCATCGAGTCCCCCCTCGGGTCCGCCCGGCTCAGGCTTTGATCAGGCCCACAATTCGCATTCGATACCGTCGGGATCTGCAAAGCGCAGCGCCGTTCGATTCTCGCCTCCGTCAGAGGCCCCGATCCTCGCGCCGAGCGCCTGCAGCTGATCGGTGAGTTGCGCCCGATCGAACCTGGAGACGCGGATGCCAAAGGAGGCAATGCTGGGCTTTTCGGAGGCAGCCGCCTGCTCGAGGCGCAGCTCGATACCACCGAGCTTGAAGAATGCAGACCGTCCGGAGGCGAAGCGGTGCGGGGTGAGGCCAAAGAGCTTGCCAAAGAGTGCACTCGATGCGTCCACGTCCGCGACGTCGAGGCTCACGTGCTCAAAGCCGTGAGCTTTCACGAGGGGCTGACCTCGGTAAAGAGGCGGCATGGGATGGAAGCCACCGGCGGGCGCGCCCTTCGGCGCCGAGGAGCCGGCGGGGCGCAACGGGCGTTCGTGCCCTCCTACGAGCTGCACCGGAATGTCGCCCACTTCGACGAAGGTCCCGCCCGCGAAGAACCGGACTCCCTCCTGCGCGAGGCGGGCTCGCCAGGCTGCGAGGTCGAAGGGTGCGGCCGCGACGCAGAAATGATCGATGAAGGCCCGCGTCGCGCCCGATCGGAGCGCTCCGATGGCCATGGCCCCCGGGGTGAAGCTGATGCTGTAGCGCAGGGCCGGCTTCACCTGTCCCACGAGTTTCGGACCGTCGAACAGATGGCTATAGAACCTCGCCGAGGCGACCACGTCGGGAACGGAGATGCCGATGTGATTGACGAGCTGACGCAGCTCGAGCGGTAAGTCGAGTGCGACCGCCGCAGACCCAGGCGCATCGGCAGCGCGAGCCCACCACGGTGCCGCACCGAGCGCAGCGAGGCCGAGGCCCCTGAGGAGGCAACGGCGCGTCAACCGCGGAGGAAGGAGCTCGGACTCGGGCACGTTGAGGACCGCCTCACCCCTCGAGGGGTACGGCGCCCATCTTAGCTCGGCGGCGCGCTCCGCGCCGCCTCACTGCGGCAACATGATCTGCCCGTCAATCATCAAGCTCCCGCTCACCGACGGTGCGCCCGTGCCCGGCTGACCGCCGCCGACCGATACGGTGTATCGGCCCTGGGCGATGATGATGTCGCCGGAGTCGGTGACCATGCTCAGATCGCGGCGCCGCAAGTGGAAAGTGACCCTGCGACTTGCCCCCGGGGCGATGTGAACGCGCTCGAATCCGCGCAGCGCGCGCAGCGGCGCGCCTGGAACGTCCGGAAATCTCAGATAGAGCTGCGCGACCTCATCGCCGGCGGCTTCGCCGGTATTGGTGACGGTGACCGCGACATCGACCGCCGAGCCGGCGGGGATCGATGCCGCAGGGAGCGTGAGGTCACTGTATTTGAAGGTCGTATAGCTCAGCCCGTACCCGAAGGGCCAGAGCGGCTCGCCGGTGAAGTAGCGATAGGTTCGCCCCTTCATCGAGTAATCCTCGAACGGCGGAAGCTGTCGCACGTCCTCGTAGAAGGTGACCGGCAGGCGCCCGGCCGGATCGTTCTTCCCGCTCAGCGTCTCGGCAATTGCGGTACCACCCTCCTCGCCGGAATACCAGGCCTCGAGGATCGCGTTGGCGTGCGCCTTCTCCCAGTTGGCACCGAGGGCGCTGCCGCCCATGAGGACGACGACGAGCGGCTTGTGGGTGGCGGCGACGGCCTCGACGAGCTCCTCCTCGGGCTTCGGCAGATCGAGGCTGGTCCGGTCACCACCCGCGAACCCGGGCAGGTCGATCCGCATCTCCTCCCCCTCGAGGCGGCTCGTGATGCCGACGACGGCGACGACCACATCCGCCGCTCTCGCCGCGGCGATCGCGGCCGGATCGGGCGTCTGGTCTGCGGGATAAGCCGGAGGCGTGCGGCCTGCCTTGTCGCCGTTGGCGAGGAAGGAAGTTCCGGGAACGTAGGTGATCTTCGCATCCGGGAATTCCGCCCGCATCCCCTCGAGGACGCTGACGGTGTGCGTCGGGGTTCCATTGTAGTTGCCGAGCAGGACGCGCGTCTGATCGGCCAGCGGACCGACGATCGCGATGTGCTTCACCGATCGAAGCGGCAGCACGCCGTCGTTCTTCAGCAGCACGAGGGATTCGTCGGCGAGGCGGCGGGCGAGGGCGCGATGCGCGGGGCTGTCGAGCTGGCGCTCATCGAGGTGCGCGTACGGCACTCTTGCGGGCGGATCGAACATCCCGAGACGGATGCGGGCCGTGAAGAGCCGCACGAGCGCCCTGTCGATCGCGCTCTCGGAGAGATAGCCCTGCTGCACCGCCTCGATGTACGGGCGGTAATCGTGGTCGTCCGTCACCTTGCTGAGGAAGTCGATGCATTCGTTGTCCACGCCGCGCTCGAGCGCGATGGCTGAGGCCTGCGGCTGAGTCGGCCGGTATTGATGGCCCGAGTAGATGTCGCGGACGGCGCCGCAATCCGAGACCACGTAGCCCTGGAACTGCCACGCCCCGCGCAGCGTGTGCTCGAGCAGAAATTCGTTGGCGCACGCGGGCTCGCCATTGATCGCGTTGTAGGCGCACATGACCGATGCCGCATGCCCCTCGACGAGGGCGGCACGGAAGGCCGGCAGATAGGTGTCCTCCTCGTCGTGCCTGCTCACATCCACGTCGGCGAAGTGGCGCGTGGGTTCCGGCCCCGAGTGCACGTCGAAGTGCTTGGGGGTGGCGATCACGCGGTAGTAGCGCGGGTCGTTCCCCTGCATGCCCGTGACGAAGGCGACGGCCATCCGCGCGCTGAGGTAAGGATCCTCGCCGTAGGTCTCCTGGCCTCGGCCCCAGCGCGGATCGCGGAAGATATTGACGTTCGGCGCCCAGAAATCGAGACCCTCGAAGATGTTGGAATGCCCGGCGCGTTCGTCCTGCGTGTGCTTGATGCGGCCTTCGATGCCGATCGCCGTTGCCATCTCGTGAATCCCGGGGACATCGAAGGTCGCGGCGAGCCCGATGGGCTCGGGAAACTCGGTGACCCCCTGGGCGATGACCCCGTGCAGTGCCTCGCTCCACCAGTCGTAGGCCGGCACGCCGAGGCGCGGGATGGCGCGCGCTTGATTGACGAGTTGCGAGGCCTTCTCCTCGAGCGTCATGCGCCGCACGAGATCGGCGGCGCGTTCCTCGGGCGAGAAGTGCGGATCGAGGTAGGGCGGCTGCGATGACTCCTGCGCCGCCGCCCCACCCGCCGCACCCGCCCAAGGCGCGAGGCTCGCCCAGATCATTGCCACGAGTCGCTTGGTGCACCCAGTCATGGTCGGCTCCCGCGGGATTACGAGTAGAGATCGAACTGTCGTGTATCGCCGATCACACGCTCGAAGTCGAGCCCGAGCGCTTCGAGCACCGGCTCGGCGACCGGTCTCACTTGCTTTGCGACGTAATGCTCGCGATCGAGCGGGTGCTGGCGGTTGTCGAGCGGCTCGGCACCTGCGGTGGTCACGACGTAGCGGATCGAGCGCCCGAGGGGTTGGGCCGACTTGCGCGCCGCGGCCACGTGGGGCGGGGTGGTGGCCGTGTATTCGCGCGTGCTCTTGCGCAGGTTCTTGTGATACACGAGCTCCTCGTCGAACTCACCCCGGCGCACGCGAGCGACGATATCGGCGAGATAGGCATCGACCGGCTGGCCGGTGAAGAGCCGCTGGTAGAGCTCACGCTGCACGCGCTTGGCGAGCGCCGTCCAGTCACGGCGGACGACCTCCATGCCGACGAACTCGACGCGCTCGGATCCGGCCTCGTGCAAGAGGCCGGCGTAGCGTTTGCTCGCCCCGCGGGTGCTGTGTCGCGCGTGCGGCAAGAACAGCCGTGCGTATAGCTTCTCGAACTCGAGCTCCAGACGGCTGCGCAGGCGCCAGCGCGCCTCGATGTGCCGCGTGAGGTCCTCGTTGAGTGCGGCCGCGAGCCTTGGTCCCTCCTCGAGCGCGCGCTCGGGATCCGGGCTTCCCGAGTGCACGAACAGGCTGTCGGTGTCGCCGTAGAGCACGGCGAACCCGGCCGACTCGAACCAGCGCTTCGACCACAGCAGCATCTCCTTCCCGAGACCGGTGATCGAGTTGGCGATGGCGGGGTTGAAGAAACGGCACGCCGGAGTGCCGAGCACACCGTAGAATGAGTTCATCAGGATCTTGATGGCGTGTGCCGCCACGCGGTCGCCGCGCCGCTTGGCCTGCTCACGCTGCGGAAACAGCTCATCGAGCAGGCCGGGCAGGATCGCCGGGTCGCGCCGGAACGCGCCTCCAGGGGTGCGGATGAGGTCCGCCTCCGCCCCGGCGTTCGCCACGTAGCTCACCGGATCGATATTGAACGTGCGAATGAGGCTCGGATACAGGCTCCTGAAATCGAACACCCACACGTTACGATGCAGTCCGGTGACCGGCTCGAGCACGTGCCCGCCGGCCTGCGCCTCGTGCACGCGCGAGTCGCTGCTGCGAACGCTCGGCGCGACCAGTCCCTTACGCTCGAGCTCCGAGAGGTACAGAAAGTCGAACGAGGCGATGCTCGCGGCGACGCGGTCCGGCGTCATGCCGGTCAAGCGGCTGCGCGCAAAGGCGAGTCGCACCAGGTCGAGCTTCTCGATGATCTGGAAGGCGAGGCGCGCATCGGTGCGGGCGTACCGGGCGAAAGCGGGCAGATCGTGCCGGTAGTTGTGTACGATCTCGGCGATGCGCTCGCGCACATCGCCGGCGAGCGCCTTGCCCTCGCCGAGCACCTCGCGTGCGACCGCATCGAGTGAGTAGTCGTCCATGCGCACGAAGGCCCCGCGCAGGAGGTCGATGCCATCGAGCACCACGCGACCGGGAATGCTCACCTGGCCGCTGCCGAAGTAGCCTTCGGCCTTGCGAATGCGCATCGTCCCCGGCTCACGACCGAGATCGAGCGGATGGCCGAGCCGCAGCGCAATCCGTTCGAGCGCACTCAGATCGAAGTCGACGATGTTCCATCCCGTGAGCACATCGGGGTCGAACGACGCGATCCGATTGCAGAACACATCGAGCGCCGCCCGCTCGTCCGGGCAGCGCGTGGCGCGCTCGGGCATGGGCCGGAGGCTCCCGTCCACGATGAGCACCTCGTCGAGCCCGGGCGCGAACAGCGAGATCGCGAGCAGCCGCTCGCCCTTGCCGTCGGTTTCGATGTCGAAGGAAAGCACGCGGGGCTCGACGCTCAGCTCCCCGGGCCGCACCGTGGGGTTGTCGAAGACACGGAGCACGCCCGCCTCTGCACGGATGCCGCCTTCGATCACGCAGCCTGCTTTGATGCTGCGCTCGATCAGATAGCGCACGGCGAAGCGCACGTCGGCCTCGAACGTGTCGATGCTCGCCGCGTGCAGGCGGTCGCGAAGGGCAGGGACGTCGGCGGGGATCTCCACCTCCACGCGAGCGACCGGCGCTCCGTCGAAGGTTCGCCTGCCCACCGGCTCGAGCCTCGAGGCTCCCTGGGCTCGCACGCGCTCCGCATCGGCGGCGCGGACGTAGAAGTGAGGATGCTGGCGATCGTCGCGCACGAGAAACGCTCCGCCGCTCTCCAGGCGGCCATAGAGATGGACCACGGGCAGGCGCCGGCCGTCGCCGGCGCGAATCACGCGGTAACTCGCCTGCAGAACGAACCCGCGGACGGGAGCGGCAAGGGGAGCCGCCATTTCATCCGCGCGCGGCATCGAGGTTATCCAGCAGCAGCCGAGCGAACTGCGGGCCCTTGCCTGCCTCCTCGTGCTTGAAATAGACGAACACCTCGCTCAAATGCGAGGTCTTCTCGCGGATGGTGCGCGCCCAGCGCTCGATGTCCTCCCGCGTGTAGCCCTCGTCCCGCAAGCGGAAGTAGCCGTAGGCGGCCGTGATCTCGAGCGGGATGGAAAGCTTCTCGCCGTCGGCGACGCAAAGGGCGAGATTGCGTTGCCTCAGCCGCGCGTACACTGCCTCATCGAGCCAGGAAGTGTGCCGAAATTCGAACGCCGCCTGCACATCCGCCGGCAGCATGCTGAGGAATGCATCGAGCACTGCCAGGTCCTTGCGCAAGTACGGCGGCAGCTGAAACAGCAGCAGCCCGAGCCTGGGTCCGAGCGAGGCGGCGGTCTCGACGAAGTGCCGCAGCGCATCGGCGCAATCGCGCAGCCGCGCATCGTGGGTGATACGCCTGGGGGCCTTCAGCGTGAACTTGAAGCCGGGCGGAACCTGAGCGCTCCACGCCGCCAGAATCTTCGGCGTCGGCGCGTGATAGAAGGTGTAATTGATCTCGACCGTCGTGAAGTGCTCCGCATAGAACGGCAGCATCTTCGCCGTCGGCATCTTCTGCGGGTAGAAGCTTCCCCGCCACTCCGGATAGTTGTAGCCCGAGGTTCCGACCCAGGTCGTCACGCGTCCGCCGCTCGATATGGGCTCAGTGCTCCTGCTGCGTCACCAGGCGCCGGTACTGGCCCAGATGGCGGATGGCATGCTGAGACTTGCCCTGCGATTCGTAGAGCCTCGCGAGATTGTAGTGGCAATCGGCGAGCTTGGGGTCCTCGGAGAGGGCGGCGTGATAGGCCTCGAGGGCGGCCTGCGGCTTGCCCACGTCCTCGAGCAGCACGGCGAGGTTGAACATGAGGAGCGGATCGGCGCCACACTGCTCGATCCCCTGGCGGTAGACGTTTTCGGCGAGGTGCGTGTCGCCGCGCTCGTGCAGGAGACGGCCCCGGTTGATCCAGGCGCCCACGTTGATGGGGTCCGCCTCGATGGAGCGCTCATAGGCCCGCAGCGCCGCCGAGGGATTCGTGCCTTCGAGCTCGAGCGCCTCGGTAAACCAGTCGTCCCCGTCTTTCGCGGGCTCGTGGGCGAGCCGCTCGTAGAGCCGAACGGGCTCGTCGCGGTGCTCGACCACCTGCAGGATCCCGTCGTGCACGGTCACATCGAGGCCGAGCAGGTACTGTCCGTCGTCGGCTTGCCAGCGAGCCTCGCCTTCGCGCACCACGACGCGATCCCCGAGCGCGCAGATGCAGAGCCCCGAAAGCGGAGCCGCTGCCGGCAGATTGCGCCGCAGCGTCTCGAGCGAGCGCCGGATGCGCTTGCGCGGGATTCTCGCCTCGATGAGCGCGCGGGCCGTGCGCAGCACGATCAGATCCTGGAACGAGAAGAGGTATTCACGGCGCGGGCCGCGCGCCGGCCTGACGAATCCGACCTTGATCAGGCCCTGAAGCGTGCTGCGCGGCAGCTGCAGGACTCGCTCGACGTCCCGCACATTGTACAAATGCATCTCCGCTCCCTGGACGAGGAGTGTGTGGAGGCCGGGGGGCGTTCAGCGTCCCCGTTTGGCCGTCTTGCGGGCCGGTTTTGCCGGCTCCTCGATGCGCTTGGGGCCACGGCGCGGACCGAGCTGTGAGGCCGAAGCGCGCGCCGCATCGCCTCGCTCCAGGCTTGCGCGCAGTGCCTCCATCAGATCGATGACCTTGCCGCCCGTCTCGGGGGGGAAGTCGGCGACCGAAATCTCCCGTCCCTCCACCTTCTTGTCGATTGCCGCCTGGATCCGCGCGCGCAGCTCGTCGGTGTAGGCGGCGGGATCGAACTTCTCGGAGGTCTGTTGATTGATGAGCTGTTGCGCGAGGGTGAGCTCCGCCGGCTTCACCTCGGGCTTCGGCACGTCGATCTCGCTTGCCGGGCGCACATCGGCTGCGAAGTGCAGCTGCTGGAGCGTCAGTACATCACCGACCGGGCGCAGCATCACGATGTAGCCCTTGCCTCTCGTTGCCCAGCGTCCGACCGCGCAGCGCTTGGCCTGCTTGAGGGCCTCGTTGAGCAGCCCGTAAGGCTTGGCGGCACCCTTGTCGGGCGCCAGATAGTAGGTCTTGTCGAAATAGACCGGGTCTATCGACTCGACGGGCACGAACTCCGAGATCTCGATCGTATGGGTCCCCGCCTCCTCGAGCGCTTTGATCTCCTCGGGCGCGAACGTGACGTACTGATCCTTGGCGAATTCGTATCCCTTGACCATGTCCTCCCGTTCGACGATCGAGCCGTCCTTCGCGCACACGTACTGCTGCTTCAGTCGCGAGCCGCAACCTTTGTGCAGCAGGTTGAAGGAGATCGCGTTCGAGCTCTGCGTCGCGCTATAGAGCTTCACCGGGATTGCGACGAGCCCAAAGGAGATGGTGACGGATCCGATCGAGCGTGCAGCCATGACGGCACCTCAGTTGAGATCAGCGTTGCTTCGAACGGTTTGAAACGCTTTTGAGGCCAAATGCCCGTGCGAGGCTCTGCTTGTTCAGGAGCGCATCATGCCATCGGTCTCCGGTCTTTTCCAATCGGGCGGCGGCGTTTGTAACTGTGAAGTCCGTCGCCTGCGCGGGTTCGAGCTCCTCCCAGCTGAGCGGCATCGAAACGGGCGCCCCGGGGCTGCCGCGGGGGGAGTAGGCCGCCGCGAGCGTCTTGCCGCGCACGTTCATGTTGTAATCGATGAAGATCTTCCCGGTGCGCTTGGGAACCGACCATTCGAGGGTGACCTCCTTCGGGTGCTCCTTCAATACGTAAGTGCCGACCGTCTCACAGATGTGCCGCGCTTCCTCGAAAGTGACCGTCCTTTCGATTGGAACGAAGACGTGCAGCCCGGTCTTACCGGAGGTCTTGACGATCGCACTCAGCGACATCTCCCCCAGCAGATCGCGCAGCCAGCGCGCCACGCGCTTGGCCCCCTCGAAGCCCTTTTGATTGAGCTCGGGCTCGGCGCCCTTGGGCTCGTACCCTGAATAGATGTAGGGGTCGATGTCGAAGACCAGATAATCGGGATAGTTGAGCACCGAGCCTGCGAGCGACTCGCGAGAGCTCGCATACTCGGTGCTGCGGCTCAGCGCGTCGGCCTCCACGCTCGCGCGCGAATGCCACACGTGGAATTCGAGCGTCCCGTTCTGTCCGACCCAGAGCAACGTCGGCAGATTGTTGACCAGAATGTAACGATGGCGTTCGGCTTTGTGCTCGGAGAACACCTCCACGGTCTCGACGAAATCAGGCAGCTGCTGATCCCAGTGCTTCTGAAAGAAGCGCTCGCCGGAGATGCCCTCGGGCATGCGGATCATGGTAAGGGGGCGGTCTCTCAAATGGGGCAGCATGAATGGGGAGACTGCGGCGAGGTAGCGGATGAAGTCGCGCTTGGTGATCGCAGGCTGGCGCCCCACGGCATCGGCCGGCCAGTAGAGGCGATCGAGGTGGGTGAGCCGGACTCGCGCCCCCTGAAGGTCGAGGTCGAGACGCGCGTCCGTGCCCGCGAGCTGTTGAAGCACCCCACGGATCTCATCGGCAGGCGTTGGGCTCGTAGCGGTCTCGTCGCCGTTGTCCGGCGGTGCGGATGCGGGTAACGCCGGCGCGGCTCGTTGCCCCGTGGGCTTGCGCACCGAGCGGGCCGGCACATCGTTCCGCAGTCTCACGAACACCGGCGCTCGCAGCAGGCCTGCCGGCGTCCAATCGGCGAAGTTCACCTCCGCGACGAGCCGCGGTTCGAGCCAGGTCGTCGGGCGATGGAGGGGAGGCTGCTCGGCGAAGGGCGAGCTCTTGCGGACGAGCTCGCCGATGCGTCGCGAGAGATCCGCGACGGCCGCCTCGCTCAAACCGGAGCCGGCATGACCCGCGTAGCGCAGCTTACCGCCCTCGTTGTATCCGAGCAGAAGCGCACCCAGACTCTCGCGCTCCCCCTTGCCCGCGGTGTACCCGCCGACGACGAATTCGGCCGTATGGACCGGTCGCACCTTCACCCACGAGGGGCTGCGCCGTCCGGGCTGATAGATCCCGTCGCGCCGCTTGGCGACGATGCCTTCATAGCCGCTGCGCAGGGCGGCCGCGTAGAGCTTCCCGGCGTCCTCTTCGACATGGACCAGCTGAACGCGCGCCGATGGTAACAAGCACTGGCAGAGGTAGCGGCGCCGATCGAGATAGGGAGCCGCGCGCAGGTTGAGGCCCGCGAAGTGCAGCAGGTCGAAACAGACGAGCACTGCAGGCGTGCGCCGCTCGGCGTCCGCAATTTCCTTCGAGCTCTTCAGCTGCGCCCGGTTTTGCAGCGCGTTGAAGGAGGGCCGCCCGTCTTCGCCGAGCGCGACCACCTCGCCATCGAGAACCATGCGGTCGATCGCCTGCGCCGCGAGATCCGCGACGATCTCGGGAAAGAAGGGCGTCAGGTCGAGACCGCGGCGGGATTGCAATCGGACCGAGCCACCCTCGATGAAGGCGAGGGTGCGGTAGCCGTCGAGCTTGGGCTCGAAGAGCCAGTCGGGGCCCGAGGGCGCACTCTCGCCCGCCATGGCGAGCATCGGGGCAAGTTTCGCCGGCATTGCCTCGGCAGGGCCTGCCGGGGCGAGCCGCGCGGCATCGAGGCGCGCTGGCATCGCACCTGTCATGAGCTCATCGAGTGTCGAACCGCAGAGCACCGAACGCTCGTGCGCGAGAATATCGCCGGCGTCCACGAACCGGTCCGTGTGCTTGATGAGGAGCCACTGGTTTGCCGTGGCGGTCCTGACGAGTGTGAACGAGCCCTTCAGTTTCTCGCCGCGCAGGAGAATGCTGACTTTGCCCGCCGCGAGCCCCGAGCGCATACGCTCCTCGGCGGCGGCGCGATCGCCGAAGGAAACCCTCCGGTCCTCGTCCGGGGAATAAACTCCACAGTCCCACACGATCACCCGGCCGGCGCCGTACTCCTTGGCCGGGATCACGCCCTCGAAGGAGGCGTAGTCGAACGGGTGATCCTCCACGGCGACCGCCATGCGCTTGTCGCGCGGATTGAGCGAGGGTCCCTTGGGTACCGCCCAAGACTTGAGCACCCCATCGAGCTCGAGCCGAAAATCGTAATGCAGTCGCCGCGCCGCGTGCTTCTGCACGACGAAGAGCAGCGGCCCCGCACGCCGGGAAACCTTGGGAGCAGGCTCGGGCGTGCGGGCAAAGCGGCGCTTGGCCGCATAGGAGGCGAGGGGGCGCACCGGCCTTGCGGTGGATCGTCCGGGCGCCGTGCGGCTCTTTCGCTCACGAACCTTCAAATCGCGACCCTTCCTGCGCGGATGCTCAGCGCGCGCTGCGCTTCGACCACAACGTGTGGGTCGCCAGCCGCGCACCTTCCGCCAGGGTCTGCAGTTTCGCCCAGGCGAGCTCCGGGTGCAGCCGCCCGCCGAAGCCGCAGTCCGTGCCGGCGATGACGTTCTCACGTCCGACCACCGCCGCGAAGCGCTCGATGCGCGCTGCGACGAGGCGCGGGTGCTCGATGAGATTGGTCGCGTGGCTCACCACCCCGGGGATCAGCACGGTACCGGGCGGAAGCGAGGCGCCTTCCCACACACGGCATTCGTGCTCGTGCCGTACGTTTGCCGCCTCGAACGAGTAGGCGCCGGCCTTGACGGCGAGCACCACCTCGAGGAGGTCCTCGAGGCCGAGATCATGGGCATGGGGACCGTGCCAGCTTCCCCAGCAGATGTGGTAGCGAATGCGCTCCCGCGGGATGCGCGCGAGTGCGTGATTCAGAGCCTCGACCCGCTTCATGCAGCGATTGCGGTAGGCGGGGAGCCCCATGGCCGTCCCGATGCGGTCCCACAGAGCCGCCGTCCAGGCATCGTCGATCTGCACGAGCAATCCTGCCTGCGCGACGGTCTCGTATTCGATTCTGAGAGCATCCGCGAGCGCATAGAGAAATGCGTCCTCGGAGGAGTAGTACTCATTGGAATGGTAGGGCTCGATGCTTGCCGGTGCCGCAAGCGGGAGGAACGCCTCGGTGACCGGGGTCGAGGCGAGGGCGCTCTTGAGGTTGGCGATATCGCGCTCGACGAGCGGCTTGCCGGTGTACTCGATCGGCCGCGTGCACACGGAGCGCGCCGGCGCATTCGAGGGACTGGCCTTTAGATATCCCGAGGAATAAAAAAGGGTGCCCCGCCGCGCAGCCTCCGCGTAGAAGCCGGGAAACGCGCGGTAATCCTCGCCTTGCAGGAGCAGCGAGCCCTGGCCGGGTGCAATCGGCTTCGCATCGAAGCCGCCGAGGCGCGCATCGAGGTAGGCGAGCCAATGCCCCTTGCTGAGCTCGCCATCGCTCACGATATCGATGCCCACCTCGGCTTGCCGGTGGACGATCGCGGCGACCTCGCGACTCAGCTGTCGCTCGTAATCGGGAGCGCTCGCGTCGAGCTCCGGCGGGGCGGGCAGGCTCCCCACGTGGCTGGTCAGGATCCTCTCGGTACTGCGCTGCGTAGGTCACCTCGCCGGAGTGTTCCGCGCACGCCTCATCATAGGCCGCTCGGATGCGAGACGGGAAACGAGCCGGCCCGGGCGCCCGGACCTTCGGCTCGGGTGTGCAGGAGACCTCTACGCTCGAGCGCACGGTTGTGATAGAACCGGCCCTGAGCAAAGAACGCGGGATTACCCCCATGGTCACGGCAAGCAACAGCAACGAGCGGACCGTCATCGAGTTTTTCGCCGCACTCAGCACCGGCGATCTCGAGAGGGTGCGTCCCTTTCTTCATCCCGAAGCCACCTGGACGCCGCAGGTCAAGAATATCCCGGGCGCCGGCGTGCACAAGGGTCACAAGGGGATCATCGACGAGTTCTTGGCGCCCGTTCGCGGACTGTTCGCGCCTGGAGATCCGAAGGTGGTCGTGGACTCGATGGCCTCGAACGGCGCGCTCGTGCTGACCGAGACTCGCGGCATCGGGCGGCTCGCCGACGGCCGGCCCTACGCCAACCTCTATTGTTGGGCGTTCGAGGTGCACGAGGGCAAGATCACGGCCATCCGCGAGTACATGGACAGCCACTACGTCGCCGTGCTCTTCGCCCAGGCCCCGCGGTAGAGCCCGAGCGGGAGGCTGGGCGGGCGCGAGCCGCTTACGGAGGCGCGGCCTGAGCGGTCCGAGAGGATTCCTCGGACGATGTGGTAGGATGCGCACCCCCGAGCGGCGCAAGGGCCAGGCAGGGATGCTAAAATTTCGGTCTTGATGCGCCCGTAGCTCAGTTGGATAGAGTACCTGGCTACGAACCAGGGGGTCGGGAGTTCGAATCTCTCCGGGCGCGCCAATATTCGCTTCTTCAATCAGCGGCTTAGATAGCGCGATAACTTCTCCGCCAATCGCCTTGACGGGAGCTGCTACCGTTTTGCTACCACTCGCTTGCAGAAGCACGCTCGCAACCTTCTCGCCGGCCTCCTCCAGCTGCTGCGGGACCGCGTCCGCATATTGATCGAGGGTGAAGCTCGTCGAGTGATGGCCCGCGAGCGTTTGCGCGACCTTTGGGTTCACACCGCTCTGAATCAGCGCGGTCACGAAGAAGTGCCGCAGCATGTGGAAGGTGCCCGAGATCGCGACCCGCTCCGGCTGCTCCTCGCTGGGCCCGGTCTTCTCAAGCAGGGGCACCCAC
>JASHUC010000325.1 GCA_030040235.1 Gammaproteobacteria bacterium
CAATCGGCCGCCGGCGCGTCGTTGCGTCCTGACCGTGAAGAGTGGATTTCAATGAGCGCAGCACTAGAGCCGACAGACAGCGGGGGTTGCGCGCTCCGCCTCGCGGATTTTTCCACCCTGACCGAGGCACTCGATTACGCCGCCCGCAGCCGTGCCGGCTTCAATTTCTATTCGGGTCGCGGCGATCTCCTCGAGAGACTTCCCTATCGGGACCTCAGGAACGAGGCGATGTCGGTGGGACGGCGGATGCTCCGGGTCGGTCTGGTTGCGGGCGACCGCGTGGGTCTGATCGCTGAGACCAGTGCGAGTTTCATGCGCGCGTTCTTCGCGTGTCAGTATGCGCGCCTGATTCCCGTACCACTGCCGCCTCCCGTCGCCTTCGGAGGACGCGTAGGGTACGTCGAGCACATCCGTTCAATGCTTGCAGGCGCACAAGTGGCTGCCGTGCTCGCTCCCGCACCTTTCGTGGACATGATCCGGCAAGCGGCCGAACCGTTCGAACTCAAGGCGCTCGGAACGCTTCCGGAGCTCGAGGGCCTTCCGGAGCAGGGGACAGACCTGCCGCCGATCCGGCAGGACCAACTGTCCTATCTGCAATTTTCTTCCGGTAGCACCCGCTCTCCCACCGGTGTGGCCGTGACCCACCGTGCGTTGATGGCGAATGCGCGCGGCATCGCACGCGATGCGCTGCAGCTCAGGGCCGGGGACCGCGCCACCTCCTGGTTGCCTTTCTATCACGACATGGGGCTTGTCGGATTCATTCTCACGCCTCTCGCGAGCCAGGTCTCGACCGACTACATCCCCACGGGGGAGTTCACCCGCCGCCCGCTCATCTGGCCGACATTGATCGCGCAGAATGGCTCCACTGTCGCTTACAGTCCCTCATTCGGCTATGAGCTTTGCACGCTTCGGGCGATGAAAGCTTCGTTGGAACGTCTGGACCTCTCCCGCTGGCGGGTCGCCGGGGTCGGCGGTGACATGATACGGCCGGCCGTGTTGGGGCGGTTCGCCGATGTGTTCCACGGCTGCGGCTTCCGCAAGGAGGCGTTCGTGCCGAGCTATGGCATGGCGGAGATCACACTCGGTATCACCTTCGGGCAGCTCGATCGCGGGGTCGAGGTCGACCGCATCGATCTGAATCGTTTGCAGACGGAGGGCCGTGCGGCACCGGCGAAGGCGAACGGTAACGGCACGGACAATGGCGCCCACAGCGACCCCGCGGTGCGGGAATTCGTGCTTTGCGGCCGTGTTCTGCCCGGTCACGAGCTCGAGATTCGCGGGGCCGATGGTGCGGTGCTTGCGGACCGGGAGGTCGGCCGCGTCATGATCCGGGGCCCGAGCATGATGCAAGGATATTTCTCGAATCCCGAGGAGACCGTGCGGGTGCTGTCGGCCGACGGCTGGCTCGACACCGGTGATCTGGGCTACCGGCTCGAGGGGAGCCTCGTGGTCACCGGACGAAGCAAGGATCTCATGCTCGTCAATGGCCGCAACGTCTGGCCGCAGGATCTCGAATGGGCCGTCGAGCAGCAGATCGAAGAGGTTCGCCATGGAGACGTGGTGGCATTCTCCGTCGACGGGACCGAGGCTGAACACATCATCCTGCTCGTGCAATGCCGTGAATCGGAGGTGATCGCCCAGGAATCTCTGCGCCGCAGGGTTGCCGAGGTGGTCCTGGCGGTGGCCGGTCTCAAATGCACGGCCGTGCTGGTGCCGCAGAACTGGTTGCCACGAACGTCCTCCGGCAAGCTGAGCCGGACGCGCGCACGAGAGCAATATCTCGACTCCGTGCGCCAGGATCCGCAGGCGAGGCTAACCGCGCTGAGTACCGCGCCGGAACCGCGCGTGCTGTTGCCGTTCTGAACCATGCCTCGCCTGGCTGCAATCACCGGCGCAACGGGATTTGTGGGCCGCTACATCGTGAGCGCCCTGGCGGCGAGGGGCTGGAGCGTGAGGATTCTGGCGCGGCGCCCGCCCGATCACCCTCAGCTCGCACACCTGAAGCTCGAAGCAGTCTTCGGCGATCTGTCGGACCGGAGCGCTCTGCGTGAGCTTGTCGACGGCGCCGACGCGGTCATCCACGCGGCGGGTCTGATCAAGGCGAGGACTGCCACCGCCTTCCGGGCGGTGAATGTGGGCGGTACCGTCAATCTGGTGAATGCGATCAAGGACAGCAGGCAGATGAGACGGGTTCTGCTCGTTTCCTCGATGGCGGCCCGCGAGCCGCAGCTGTCGGACTATGCGCAGACGAAGCGCGCCGGCGAGCAGATGCTGGCGGCCATGCTCGATTCTCGGTTCGAGTGGTCGATCGTGCGGCCATGCGCGATCTACGGGCCGTGGGACCGGGAGACACTCGGGATCTTCCGGGCCGTCAGCCTGGGAATTGGCCTGCGGCCGCGCGTGAGGAACGCCCGTCTCGCACTGATCCATGCCGCCGACGTCGCGGCGGCGATAGCGACTCTCTGTGAGCAGGGGCCGGCGGGCACCCTGCTCGAGCTCACCGACGAGCACACCGAAGGGTATTCCTGGGACGAGATCATTTCCGCTGCCGAAAGCGCTCTGCACATCAAGACGGCCGCCGTACCGGTACCCGGCGCCGCTCTTCGGGCCGCCGCCGCCCTCAACGTCGCGGCGGCATGGGCGCTGCGCCGGACGCCGATGCTAACTCCGGGAAAGGCCCGCGAGATTCTTCATGCCGATTGGGGCTCGACGCTGGCCCGCCAGCCGCCGCGCGAGCTGTGGCAGCCGGCGATCGGACTCCATCACGGATTCATGGAGACCGTGCGCTGGTACCGCGATCAACGCTGGCTCTCTTCCGCGCATCCCCCCTTTGCTGCTCGGGGTACGTTCCAATGACCTACAACGCGCATGACATCGAGGCGGAAATCGTCCAAACGCTGAGTGGAAGGCTTCCCGCCGGGACTCGGATCTGCGCCGAAACCCCGATCGTGCAGGGCCTGGGCCTCGATTCGGTCGCCATACTGGATTTCGTCATGGATCTGGAAGAGCGGTTCGACATCTCGATTCCGCTCGACCGCATCGCACAGGTGCAAACGATCGGCGAGCTCGGCCGCGCCATCGGGACACTGATGGGAGCCACCTGATGATGTCGCTCATCGCGAGATTTGCCGAGGTACGGGCCGGCATCGATTCGCTCGCGGCACTGGGGCGCAACCCGTTCGACATGCGCTTCGAGAAGATCCTCTCTCCCACGATGGCGCTTCTGGACGGACGACCCATTCTGCTTCTCGGCACCAATAACTATCTCGGCCTGACTTTCGATGCGGCATGCGTCGCGGAAAGCGTCCGCGCGCTGCAAGAGCTGGGAACGGGCACGACGGGGTCGCGCATCGCCAACGGGACGTATTCCGACCACGCGGCTCTGGAGCGGCGAATAGCCGAATTCTATGGCAAGCGCTCCGCCATGATCTTCACGACCGGCTATCAGGCAAACCTCGGCCTCATTTCGACGCTCGCGGGACGTGACGATCATCTGCTCATCGATGCGGACAGCCATGCCTCGATCTACGACGCAAGCAGGCTCGGCGCGGCGGAGGTCATTCGCTTCCGCCACAACGACCCCGAGGATCTTGCGTTGCGGCTGCGCCGGCTTGAGGGCCGGCCCGGCGAGCGGATCATCGTGACCGAGGGCATCTACAGCATGCTGGGAGATACGGCCCCGTTGCGCGAGATCGCGGCGGTCAAGCGCGAAATGGGAGCCTGCCTCATCGTCGATGAGGCGCATTCTCTCGGGATTCTGGGTGAGCATGGCCGTGGCCTCTGCGAGGCGGCGGGCGTCGAGGCCGATGTGGATTTTGTCGTCGGCACGTTCAGCAAGAGCCTCGGGGCGATTGGCGGTTTCGCGACCTCCGATCTGGCCGGCTTCGAGCTGTTACGCGTC
>JASHUC010000326.1 GCA_030040235.1 Gammaproteobacteria bacterium
AGCGTAAGGTCATCTACCAGCAGCGCACCGAGATCCTGGGCACCCAGGATATGAGCGGCGCGGTGCTGGAGATGTTCGACGATGCGGTCGGCAACGTCGTCGACGGCTTCATCGTGCCGGGCAGCGGGCTGCACGAATGGAACCTCGAAGGCCTGCAGGAGGCCATGCAGCGCGACTTCAACATTGCGGTGAACCCCAAGGCGTGGCTCGAGGCCGAGCGCGAGCTCGAGCAGCCGGCACTGCGCGAGCGCGTGATCAAGGCCGCGCGCGACGGCTATGCGGGCAAGGTCGAGCGCATCGGCGCGCCGATCATGCGGTACTTCGAGAAGGACATCATGCTGCAGACGCTCGACCAGCACTGGCGCGAGCACCTCGGCGCGATGGACTATCTGCGCCAGGGCATTCATCTGCGGGGCTATGCGCAGCAGGACTATCGATCGGAGTACAAGAACGAAGCGTTCATGATGTTCTCGGCGATGCTCGAGCGGGTGAAGTTCGATACCGTCTCGAGGCTCTCGCGGCTCGAGGTGCGTACCCAGGAAGAGCTCGACCGGGAGGAGGAGGAGCGGCGCGAGCGGCTGATGCGCATGCTGCAGGCCGAGCACGTGGAGGCGCAGTCCGCCCTCACCGGGCCCGAGGAAGGCGCGGCTGTCGCAGGGGCGAACGGCGCGCAAGGCGCGGTGCAGCGCGCGGGAGCCGCGGGACGCGGTGTCGCCGGCCTGGGGGCTGCGCCGGCGGGCTTCCCGGGAGCACGAGGGCCTCTGCCCCCCGCCCCGGCTCAGGAGGCCCAGGGCACCTTCGTCCGCAGCGAGCGCAAGATCGGGCGCAACGAGCCCTGTCCGTGCGGCTCGGGCAAGAAGTACAAGCATTGTCACGGCGCGCTCTCGAGCGTCGAGTAGCGCTGCGTGGGCGTCGAGACGCCGCGCCCTGTCATTCGCGTGGTCGCTGCGGCGCTTTTCGATACCGCCGGACGCGTGCTGATCACCGACCGGCCGGCAGGCAAGCCCATGGCCGGGCGGTGGGAGTTTCCCGGCGGGAAGCTCCACCCGGGTGAGACCGGGCGGCAGGCGCTCGAGCGCGAGCTCGCCGAGGAGCTCGGGATCGAGCTGCTCACCGCCCATCACGTTCTCGAGATCACGCACGAGTACGGGGACCTGCGGGTCGAGCTTTCGATGTGGGTGGTCGAGCGTTATCGCGGCGCGCCTTGCGGGCTCGATGGTCAGCGCCTCAAGTGGGTCGAGCTCGCGCGGCTCCCCGAGGAGGACATTCTCGAGGCGGATCGGCCGTTCATCGCCCTGATACAATCACGCCAGATCGGCGGCTGACTGGAACACTATGGCACCCCAATCCGACATCCCCGACATCCGGCTGGATCCGAACGGCCTCTATCGCGAGGAAATCCTGACCGACCGCAAGGCGGGGACGCTGCGCCGCCTGGTTCCCGTCAAGCTCGACGGCTCGCCCGATACCACGCGCGCGGTGCTGTTCTCAGGCCAGACGCAGCTTCTGACGCCGGCAGGGGTACTGCCGCTCTCCTTCGATATCGAGGCCTCGACCCTCGAGGATGCGCTCAAGAAGTTTCCCGAGGCGATGAAGCGCGCCCTCGATGAGGCGATCGAGGAGGCGCGCGAGTACCGGCGCGAGGCCGCCTCGCGCATCGTCGTGCCGGAGGTGGGCGCGGGGGCGATCGGGCCGGGCCCCGGGGCGCCGGGGGGCGGGGGAAAGATCAAGTTCCCGTAGGCGCGGCCTTGCAAAGTGCCCATCTCGTGGGCATATTTAGCCCACGGAATGGGCGATTTGCATAATACGCGGCCTCCCAAGCTCCTGCCCCGGCTCCTCGAGCCGGTCGTGGAGCGGGCCTTACGCCTGTTCCCGGTCGTGGTCGTGACGGGCGCGCGGCAGACCGGCAAGAGCACCATGGTCCGGGAGCTCGGCACGCTCGCCAAGCGTCGCTATCTCACGCTCGATACGGCCGTGAATCGTGGGCTCGCCGCTACCGAGCCCGAGACCTTACTGAGCAACGCGAACACCGGGAAGCTGACGATCGATGAGGTCCAGCGAGCGCCCGAGCTCCTGCTCGCCATCAAGGAGCGCGTCGATGCGGATCGCACGAACGGGCGCTTCCTCCTCACCGGGTCGACCAATCTTTTGCTTGCGCGCCGCGTATCCGAGTCGCTCGCGGGACGATCGCGCTATCTCACGCTCTGGCCCATGACACGCAGGGAACAGCTCGGACTTGCGGCATGCGGGGTATGGAGCCGGCTCTTCGCCGAGAAGCGCAGCGAGTGGATGGACCTGGTGGCGGCCGAGAAGGCCCCCGAGGAGTCGTGGCAGAGACTGGCGTTGCGCGGCGGATATCCCGCGCCCGCGCTTCAGTATCCGGCGGAGTATCAGGACGCGGACCGCCGCGAATTGTTCACCGGATACACGCAGACCTATCTCGAGCGCGACTTGCGCGATCTGGCGGCCATTGACGGCCTTTACGACTTCCAGCGGCTGATGCGTGCGG
>JASHUC010000327.1 GCA_030040235.1 Gammaproteobacteria bacterium
GGCTTGAGGCTCCTTGCGTCCATTACGCGACATACTGTAGCGTATGTCAGCCGGCTCGTTCAGCTTCCCGAGCCCCGGCAGCCCGCTTGCCCGCGGTGACAGGCGCGATGTATGCGTCACACCGCCGTTAAGGAGTGAGCACCATGAAGAAATCAGGCGTCCCCGGCCTCTTTCTGGCCGCATCTCTCACCGCGCTGCTGCTGGCCTGCAGCTCCACCGAAGCGGATTGGCAGCAGGCCACTTCGGCAAACACGGTCACCTCGTATCAGGATTTCCTCAAGCAGCACCCGAACGGGCAGCACGCCGATGAGGCGCGCAACCGCATCCACTCGCTCGAGGACGATCAGGCGTGGACGAACGCCATGAACACCAACACCCAGGCGAGCTACCAGCAGTACCTGAGCGCCCAGCCCCACGGAGCCCACGCGCAGGAGGCACAAGACCACATCACCGGGATAGAACGCGCTGCGGCCTGGCAGACGGCGCAAGCTCAAGGGACGGTTCCGGCGCTGCAGGCTTTCCTTCAGAAGTATCCGCAGGGACCCGAGGCGGATGCGGCCCGAGCCCAGCTCGGTAAGCTCAACAATCAGTTCCGCGTGCAGCTCGCGGCTTTCCGCAGCAAGCGACTCGCCGAGCGCGACAGTGCCCGGCTCAAGAAGCGCTTTCGCAAGGTGCTCCACGATGTGGTGGTGATCCCACCGACGCCCACCGACAGGCTCAACCGGGTCACCTCCGATGAAATGAGCGAGGCGGATGCCAACTCGCTCTGCGCCAGGCTCAAGCGCGAGCACCAAGCCTGCAGAGTCGTCAAGACCGCCGCAGCATCCGGGCCGAGCACCGGCTGAGCCGAGCGCCGGCTGAGCCGGAACGTTTCGCTTGCGCGACAGCGGTTGACGTAGGAACATTTTGCTCGTGCCGTATGCCGGGCCGTGGCGGCGGCTGGGCGTTGCGGCATGCGGGCGAGATTTCTCAAAAACGCGATCGTGCTGGGGCTGCTGTCGGCGATCGGTCCGTTCGCCATCGACATGTACCTGCCCTCGCTTCCCTCGATCGGGCGCAGTCTGCACGCCGATCCGGCCGCCGTGCAGATGAGCCTCACGGCCTTCTTCATCGCACTGAGCATCGGCCAGCCGATCTGCGGACCGCTATCGGATCTTTTCGGACGCAAGGCGCCGCTTTACGGCGGCCTCGCGCTGTTCGTCGCTGCGAGTCTGGGGTGTGCGCTCGCGCCCAACATCGGGACCCTGATCGCGTTCCGTTTTCTGGAGGGACTCGCGGCCTGCGCCGGAATGGTCATCCCGCGCGCGATCGTGCGTGATCTGCACACCGGCGTGGACGCCACGCGCCTCATGTCCATGCTGATGCTGGTGTTCAGCATCTCGCCCATTCTCGCCCCGCTCACCGGGAGCTTCGTGATCCAGCTCGCCGGATGGCGCGCCGTCTTCTGGACCGTCACGGCGGCGGCGCTCATCGGAGCGACGGTTCTCGGGGCGGTGCCCGAGACACGGCCGGCCTCGGCGCGCACGGCCACGAGCCTGGCGGGTGCGATCGCCGCCTACCGGGGCCTGCTCGGGGATCGCAGCTTCCTCGGCTTGACGCTCGTCGGCGCTTTCGGCCTGTCGAGCTTCTTCGTGTACCTCGCGAACTCTCCTTTCGTTCTGATCGAGCACTACCATCTCTCGCCCCGGCTCTACAGCGTGCTCTTCTCGACGAATGCCGCAGCGTTCTTCGCCGTCGCGCAGCTCAACGGCTGGCTCGCGGGTCGCATCGGACTTCGTCATCTGGTACGGCGTGCCGCGACCGGCTATGCGGCGGTCCTTGCGATTCTGTGCGCACTATTCCTCTCGGGCATCGATCGTCTCGAGGTGCTCTGTGTGCTGCTTTTCATCGGCTATGGATTTCTCGGCATGGTGCTGCCGACATCGACGGTGCTCGCGCTCGAGGATCACGGGAGCATTGCCGGGAGCGCCTCGGCGCTCATCGGCACGATGCAGTCGGCGATGGGATCGGCGGTGATGCTGCTCGTCGGCAGCTTCGCGAGCTCGAAGCCGCTGCCGATGGTCGCCGGAATCGCAGGCTGCGCCGTGCTTGCGCTGATCCTCGCCCGCGCCACGCTGCGCCTCGCGCGCGGGTCCCCCGCGCTCCCAGCGCCGAATTCGCGCGGGATCGAATGAGCTACACGGCCGCGAAGCTGCGCGCTTCGGCCGTCCAGCCCGGCGCGCTCTGAAGGGCGTGCGGAACCTGCTCCGGTCGAGCGACGACCTGCCACATCGCAAGGTGCCGCTCGTCCATGAACCGCTCCCGCACCGCGCGCGAGAGCAGCTCGATCAAGGGTTGAAAGAAGCCACGCGTGTCGAGGAGCACGATGGGGTTCAGGTACAGACCCAGCCGCTTGAGCGTGATGGCCTCGAGGAGTTCCTCGAACGTGCCGCATCCCCCCGGCAGTGCGATCGCCGCCCGGCTGCGGGTGAGCATCAGGTGCTTGCGGGTGCGCATGTCCTCGACGAGCTGCAGCTCCGTCAAGCGCTTGTGACCCCACTCCAGTTCGGCCATGAACCGCGGCAGCACCCCGACGACGCGGCCCCCGCGACTGAGTGCACCGTCGGCAAGGGCCCCCATGGAGCCGACCGCGCCGCCGCCGTAGACGATCTCATAGCCGGCATCCGCGAGTGTGGCCCCGAGCTCGAATGCCGCCTCGCGGTACTCGGGATGAGCACTGCGGCTCGATGCGCAGTACACGCACACGGCACGCTCGGCGCCGGCATCCACGGCAATGGGCTCACTGGCACTCGTCATGCCTCAGCCTCCAGTGAAGCGCGGCGCTCGCTTGGCGCGAAACGCGGCCACGCCTTCGCGGTGATCGGCGGTGCGGCCCGCCTCGCGCTGCAAATCCCGCTCGAGGTCGAGCTGCTCGGCGAACGTGGTCTCGGTGGCCCGCCAGGCGAGCTCGCGAATCTTCGCGAGCGCCAGGGTGGGCCCCTCTGCGAGCCGCGTGGCAAGCGCCAGGGCCGCAGCGCTCAGCTCGGAGTCGGGAACGACGCGATTGACCATGCCCCACTCGAGGGCCTGGGTGGCACCGATCTTCTCCCCGAGCAGCATCATCTCGAGCGCCCGCGCCCGCCCGATGCTGCGTGCGAGCAGGTAGGCCGATCCGCCGTCGGGCACGAGTCCCACGCGCTGGAACGCCTGCAGGAAATAGGCGCTCTCGCCCGCAACGACCAGGTCGCCCGCGAGCGCAAGCGAGCATCCGATGCCCGCGGCGGCCCCGTTCACCGCGGCCACGAGCGGAATCCGCAGATTTCGGATGCCGAGCATCATCGGCCCGTAGTGGGTCTGAAGGTACGAGCCGGCATCGTAATCGGATGAGGTGGGATCGAGATCGGCGGCGAGGTTGGCACCCGAGCAGAAGCCGCGCCCCGCACCGGTCAGTATTGCGGCGCGCGCTTCCTCGCCGGCCCGCGCGAATGCATCGGCGAGCTCGTGAGCCATGGCGAGTGAGACGGCGTTCAGCGTCCCCGGGTCCGACATGCGAATGAGCGCGACGTTTCCCTCGCGCTCGAAAGCGATCAGGCGGTAGCTCATGGGACCCCCTTTGGGCGACGATCGCCGGGCGACATCCACCGAGCGGATCTCGCGCTATCTTACGGCATCGACGTTTGCGCTCCGCCCGGCCGCTGCGCACGAGCGCAGGCCATGCCCATCCCGAGTCTCGTGGTTTAAACTTGCGCGGCTCGAGCTTTGGCGACGGCCGGGGGGTAGGTGTGGCAGGTTCAAGAGCTCTGTCGATGGCCGCAGGCGCTGCGGCCGCCTCGCTTTGCACGATCTTCTCCGCCCTCGCCGCAACCGCAGGATCGCCATCCGATCAGCCGAAGTCCCCTGCCTTCGTCACGGCCTGGCGGCTGACCAATGCCAATGCCGAGCCGGGTGAGTGGATGTCGGTCGGGCGCACCTATGACGAGGAGCGCTTCAGCCCGCTCGTTCGGATCAATACCGACAACGTCGGCAAGCTCGGCCTCGCGTGGTACGCTGACTTCGACAGCAATCGCAGTCAGGAAGGCACGCCGCTCGAGATCGATGGCGTCCTCTATCTATCGACCGCCTGGAGCAAGGTCAAGGCGTACCAGGCGACGACCGGCCGGCTGCTCTGGGCCTACGACCCCAAGGTGCCCGGCGAATTCGCCGGCCGCGGCTGCTGTGACATCGTCAATCGCGGCCTCGCGGCGTGGCGGGGCAAGATCTACGTCGCGGCCTACGATGGGCGGTTGATCGCGCTCGATGCGCGCACCGGGAAGGTCGTGTGGTCGGTGCTCACCGTGGACCACAACAAGCCCTACACCATCACCGGAGCGCCGCGCATCGCGAAGGGCCGGGTGCTGATCGGCAACGCGGGCGGAGAGTTCGGCATTCGCGGGTACCTCTCGGCCTACGATGCCGAAACCGGAAAGCTCGACTGGCGCTTCTATACGATCCCGGGCAATCCGGCCAAGGGCTTCGAGCAGCCGATTCTCAAGACGGCCGCGCGAACCTGGCACGGCGCGTGGTGGATCGCCGGTGGTGGCGGCGGCGTTTGGGATGCGATCACGTACGACCCGGCGACCAATCTCGTCTACTTCGGCACGGGCAACGGCACGCCCTGGAACCGGCTCTATCGCGGCTCGGGCGGGGGCGACAATCTGTTCGTCGCCTCCATCATTGCAGTCAACGCGGACACCGGCGCGTATGTCTGGCACTACCAGGAAACGCCGGGCGAGGAGTGGGATTTCGACGCGACGCCGCCGATCCTCGCTGCGACATTGAAGATCGGCGACCGCCCGCGCCGAGTGATCATGCAGGCCTCGAAGAACGGCTTCTTCTACCTGCTCGATGCCAGCACCGGCGCCGTCATCTCGGCGAAGAACTTCGTCCCCGTCAACTGGGCGATGGGCATCGATCCGGAGACCGGCAAGCCCATCCCGAATCCCAGCGTGCGGTACGACCTCACCGGAAAGTCGACGCTCATCAAGCCCGGCGGGCAAGGCGCGCACGCCTGGCATCCCATGTCGTTCGATCCCCTCACCGGGCTGGTGTACTTCTCGGCGATCGATACCCAAGGCACGATGATGAGCGCCAAGAGCTACAAGTACGTGCCGATGGGCGCCAATACCGGCTTGACGTTCGCCGGCACCGGAGGCACGCGCGGCGCGAGAGCGCCGCAATCGGCAGCCCACCTCGTCGCCTGGGATCCGATCCATCAGCACGCGGTCTGGCAGAGTGAGCCGCTCGGAAGGATCGGGGCCGGAACCCTCTCGACAGCGGGGGGACTCGTCTTTGAGGGCACGACCACCGGGCGATTCGTCGCCTACCGGGCGACGGACGGCAAGCCGCTCTGGTCGACCGAGGCACAGACGGGAATCGTTGCAGGTCCCATGACCTTCGAGGTGGACGGCGAGCAGTACATCGCCGCGGAGGTCGGCTACGGGCTCGCGCGCTACGGGATCAGCAACGGGTCACGCCTGCTCGTCTTCAAGCTCGGCGGCACCGCCTCGCTCCCGCCGGCACCTCCCCCTTCGCCACCCCTCGTGCTCGATCCGCCGCCGTCCACGGCTTCCCCGGCGACGATTGCGCTCGGGCGCGAGCAGTTCGCGAGCCACTGCGCGATGTGCCACGACGCGCAGTACGCCAACCGTCAGATGTTCCCGGACCTGCGTTACTCCGCAACGCTGCGGAGTCCTCAGGCTTTCAATGCGATCGTGCTCGGCGGGGCGCTCCAAACCGGCGGCATGGCTTCCTTCAAGGCGAGAATGACCGCGCACGAAGTGCAGGCCGTGCGCGCCTACATGATCGAGCGCGCGAACGATCTCAAGGAGCATCCCGAACCGCCGCGACCCTAGTCGGTGCCGCGGCCCAGGGCCACATCAGCCGGTGCCCTGGATGACCGAGCCGTCCGGGGTCCGGATCTCGTTCGGGCGCTCATCCGTGATCGGATGTTTGGCCGCGAGCGCCTCGTCGACCTCGATGCCCCAGCCGGGTTTCTCGTTGATCCAGGCATAACCGTCCTTGATCTTGCCGCAGCCCTGGAAGATGTCCTCAACGAGCGGCGGATAGCCGAAGTGCTCGTGGATCCCGAAGTTGGTGCAAGTCAGATCGAGCGTGAGATTCGTCATGTGCCCTACGGGCGAGCACGGAGCGCCGTGCCAGGCGAACTTCACCTCGAAGTTGTCGGCGAAGGCGGCGATCTTGCGTGCGGCAGTGAACCCGCCGATGTGCGAGACGTGATGGCGGATATAGTCGATCTCGCGCGCCTCGACGAGCGGCCGCCACTCGTGGGGATTGTTCCAAAGCTCCCCGATCGCGAGTGGCGTGGTGCAGAGCTCGCGAACGACCTTGTAATGGCCGGCGTCCTCCGGCGCGAGCAGATCCTCGCAGTAGAATAGCCGGAACGGCTCCACCGCCTTCGCAAACTCCACCGCCCGGATGCTGTCGAGCAGCGAGTGCACGTCCACGCCGAGTCCGATCTCGGGAGGCATCTCCTGCCGGAAGACCTCGAACGCCGAGAGAATCTCGCGGATCTCCTTGTCACGATCGAAGGCGACGGATCCGTCGTCGAATCGCGGCTGGCTGTAGAGATTCTCGACCGCCCCATCGCGGATGAACATCGCCACGAGGACGTTCCGGCACCCCTGCTGGACGAGCTTCATGGCGTTCTCGACGAGCTGCCGCCCGGGGTCCTTCGAGCCCATGTTGGCGTGCAGGTAGATCTCCGCGGCGTCGCGGCACTTGCCGCCGGCCAGCTGGTAGACCGGCATTCCCGCCTGACGACCCTTGATGTCCCAGAGCGCATCGCAGAGGCCGCCGATTGCGGCATTCAGCACGGTGTCATTCTTGTAATAGGAGCTCAGATAGCAGATCTGCCAGATCTGCCCGATGCGATCCGCCGTGCGGCCCATCACGAGCGGCTTCAAATAGCGCTCGACGGCAGCGGCAACCAGTTTGGCGCGGCCGCCGGGAAAGGTCGCCGTGGCGCAGCCGTACCCGTACAAACCCGCCTGGTCGGTCGTGACCTTGACGATGGTCGAGTTGTTGATCCCTCCGGCGCCCACCTCGATCACGCGCACGTCCGTGATGCGCGGCGCGGGCATCCCACGCGTCGCGCGCTCGCACGCACTTTCACCCTGCTCCTCCTTCGCCGTGGCAGCGGCGCCGGCGGGAGCGGCAACGAGCGCGGCGAGAGCCGCGCCGCCTCCGAGCGCCCACTTGAGCAACCTGCGCCGATCGGCAACCGAGGTTGCGCGGTGGGCGGCTGGGAGGACCGTTCTGCGCATCGTGCGTACCTCCGGGCTTGGAGAATGGGCGCCCGGGAGACAGGGTGCGAGAGTCTTGCGCGGATTGCCCGTCCATGCAACTCCGCTCTGGAGATCCGATGATGTCCGCTGTCCGCCGGCTCACTCGGATGAAAG
>JASHUC010000328.1 GCA_030040235.1 Gammaproteobacteria bacterium
CGATCATCGCCTACGACAAGGACGCGAGCCGTGCCGAACGCTTCGCGCGCGAGCATGGCGAGCCTTGCAGGGCCGCGGCGGCTCCGGCGGATCTCGCCCCCGTCGATGCCCTGATCACCATGTTGCCGACGGGCGCCGATGTGCGCCAGGCGCTGCTCGAGGACGGTGGCGGCATTGCGGCGCATCTGCGCCGCGGCACACTCGTGATCGACATGAGCTCCTCCGATCCGGTCGGGACACGCTCGCTCGGGGGAGCACTCGAGGCGCGCGGGCTCCTCTTCATGGATGCGCCGGTCTCGGGGGCGGTGCCGCGCGCGCGTACCGGCACGCTCGCGATCATGATCGGATGCGAGGACGCTTCAGCCATCGATCGCGCCCGTCCCATTCTGCTCGGGATGGGAGAGCGTCTGTTCGAGGTGGGGCCGCTCGGTGCCGGCCATGCCATGAAGGGACTCAACAACTTCATCGCGGGCGCGGGCTTCGCGACGGTCTGCGAGGCACTGCTCGCCGGGCGGCGCTTCGGACTCGATCCGACGACGATGATTGATGTGCTAAACGCCTCGAGCGGCCGCAGCTGGGTGACCGAGCTCGTCATGAAAGAGCAGGTCATCGCGGGCCGTCACTCGAGCGGCTTCGCGCTCGGGCTGCTCGCCAAGGACGTGAAGATCGCCGCCGATCTCGCCGCCGCCATGCACCTCGAGGCGCCCCTCATGCGCCTGGTGAGCGAGCGCTATGCGCAGGCGCGCGACCGGCTCGGCTACGGCCGCGACAACACCGAGGCCATCCTCGCTTGGGATCAGGACCTCGAGAAGGACGCCGGCGCGCGTTGATCTAGGCGCGGCCCGGTGCGGCCTCCGCGACCGTGAGGTCGCGGGCCATCCGGATGGCGTCCTCGATCTGCTGATAGTACCCGGGGACGCGCCCGGTCTCGCGGTAGCCGAGTTGCTCGTAGAAGGCGCGCGCGCCCAGGTTCGTGGCGCGCAACTCGAGCTCGATGAGGAAGGTCCCCGCGACGAGGGCGCTCTGCTCGAGCCAGGACAACAGCGCGCGCCCGAGGCCGCGGCGCTGGTGGGCGATATCCACCGCGAGCAGGTTCAGGTGTGCGCTGGTATCGCCGAATTGCATGATCGCAAAGCCGATGAGCTCGCCGCCCCGCCTCGCGGTGAGCACGGTGCTCTCGGAGCCTTCGATGTGACGGATGACGCGCTGCGCGGGCCACGAGGGGGTGAGCCCTGCCTCGACGAGGCGGCGGGACATGGTGGCGATGAGCGGCGCATCGGCTCTGCGGGCGAGCTCGAGACGATGCTGCGCGAGGTCCATGCGGGGAGGTTCCGCCCGCGGCGGCCGCCCGTCAACTCGTTTAGAATATTCGAGTGCAAACGATCGCAGCGGACTTGGCGCGAGGGACGGCGCCGATGCGGGCCCGCCGGGAGGTCAGCATCGTCGTTCCCGTGTTCAACGAGGAAGCTTCGCTTCCGGCGTTGTTCGTGCGGCTGTATGCCGTGCTCGATCGGCTCGGAATCAGCTACGAGTGCATCTTCATCGACGACGGCAGCCGCGACCATTCGGCGGCGCTGCTGCGGGCACAGCAGCAGGCGCGCCCCGCAGAGACGCGCGTCATCCTCTTCCAGAGGAACTTCGGCCAGCATGCCGCGATTCTCGCCGGCTTCGAATATGCCGCCGGCGAGATCATCGTGACGCTCGATGCGGACCTGCAGAATCCGCCCGAGGAGATCCCGCGGCTGATCGAGGCGGCGCGCGCCGGGCACGATTACGTCGGCACCATCCGCCGCGGCCGGCAGGACCATTGGGCGCGGCGCTTGCTGTCGCGGGCCATCAACGCCGCGCGCGCCCGCACCACGCAGATCCGCATCACCGACCAGGGATGCATGCTGCGCGCCTATTCCCGCGCCGTGGTCGATGCGATCAACGCCTCTCCGGAGGTCAATACCTTCATACCGGCGCTCGCCTATCTCTATGCGCGCGAGCCGACCGAGATCGAGGTAGCCCACGAGGCGCGCCACGCGGGCAAGTCGAAGTACTCCGTGTACCGGCTGATCCGGCTGAACTTCGATCTGATGACGGGCTTCACGGCGGTGCCGCTGCAGCTTTACTCGATGCTCGGCATCGCGATCTCCCTCATCGCGGGTCTGTTCGTCGCGTACCTCGCGGTGCGCAGGCTCATCGTCGGTCCGGAAGCCGAAGGCGTCTTCACGCTCTTCGGCATCCTGTTCTTCCTCGTGGGGATCGCGCTCCTCGGAATCGGCCTGATGGGCGAGTACGTCGCGCGGATCTACGAGCAGGTGCGGGGACGCCCGCGCTTCATCATCGCGGCGGTGCTCGATGCCACCGGGGAGCCCGCGCGCGAGCTCGAGCGTGGAGCTGCCGCGCGTGTTTAGCGCGGTGGTCTTCGCCTACAGCGAGGTCGGATTCCGCTGCCTGCGCGCCCTTCTCGACGGCGGCGTGCAGGTGCGCTCGGTATTCACCCACGAGGACGCCGCGGGCGAGCGTGTCTGGTTCGCCAGCGTCGCGCGCCTGGCTGCCGAGCGAGGCATCGAGGTGAGCACCTCGAGTCCGAACGACGAGGCGGCCGTGCGCCGCCTGGCGGCCTTCGCGCCGGAGTACCTGTTCTCCTTCTACTATCGCTCGCTGCTTCCCGAGCGCCTGCTCGGGTGCGCGCGCTGGGCGGCGCTCAACATGCATGGCTCGCTCCTGCCCAAGTATCGGGGGCGGGCGCCGGTCAACTGGGCGATCCTCAACGGAGAGTCCGAGACCGGCGCGACCCTGCACTACATGGTGCGCAGGCCCGATGCGGGCCCGGTGGTCGACCGCGAGCGGGTGCCCATCGGTATCGACGATACGGCGCAAGCCGTCTCACTCGCGGTGGCGGCGGCCGCCGCCCGGCTGCTGGGGCGGTGGCTCCCGCGGCTCGCCGCGGGAGCCCCGCCGGCCGAGCCACAGGATCTTGCACGAGGGTCGTACTTCGGGAGCCGCACGCCCGAGGACGGGCGTATCGATTTACGCCAGACGGCGGCTCGGATTCACAACCTCATTCGTGCGGTCGCGCCGCCTTATCCGGGAGCGTTCACCGACCTCGACGGGCGGCGCTGCGTGTTTGCCGGCTCGCGCTGGACGGGGGAGGCCGCGCGCCATCGCTCGAGCGCCCCCTGCCTGTATGTCGAGAGCCAGCGGCTGCTGCTCGACTGCCGCGACGGCCTGCGGCTCGCCATCCCCGCGGTCGTGCTCGAGGGCCGCGAGCTCGATGCCGAAGCATTCGGCCACCGGTTCGGCGATCGACCCATGCCCCTCGACCCGCTTCCATCACAAGGCGCACTCGTTCATGAAGAAGTTGCTGATCCTCGGCGTTAACGGCTTCATCGGCCACCACCTGAGCGAGGCGGTGATCCGCGGCACGGACTGGGATGTCTACGGCATGGATCTCGAGTGCGATCGGCTCGCAAACGTCATCGGCAATCCGCGCTTCCATTTCTTCGAGGGCGATATCACCATCAATCGCGAGTGGATGGAGTACCACATCCGCAAGTGCGATGTGCTGCTGCCGCTCGTGGCGATCGCAACGCCTGCGACCTACATCAGCGATCCGCTGCGCGTGTTCGAGCTCGATTTCGAGGCGAATCTCGCGCTGGTGCGAGCCTGCGTGAAGCACGGCAAGCGGGTCATCTTCCCCTCGACCTCCGAGGTCTACGGGATGTGCCCGGATGCGCAGTTCCACCCCTACGAGTCGGCGCTCGTGCTCGGGCCGGTGCCCAAGTCGCGCTGGATCTACTCCTGCAGCAAGCAGCTGCTCGACCGGGTGATCTGGGCGTACGGCGCCGAGCGGCGGCTCGACTTCACGCTCTTCCGGCCCTTCAACTGGATCGGTCCGGGGCTCGATCGCATGACCACCCCGAAGGAGGGGAGCTCGCGGGTGCTCACCCAGTTTCTCGGCAACATCGTGCGCGGGGAGAACATCCAGCTCGTCGACGGCGGCACGCAGCGGCGCTGCTTCACGTTCATCTCCGAGGGCATCGATTGCCTCATGCGCATCATCGCCAATCCAGGCGGCATCGCCTCGGGCAAGATCTATAACGTCGGCAACCCGCACAACGACCTCTCGGTGCGGCAGCTCGCGGAGCTGATGCTCGAGGTCGCAAGATCGATCGAGCCGTACGCCGAGACGGCGCACCGGGTGCGCCTCGTCGAGGTGTCGGCGGAGAAGTACTACGGTGCGGGCTACCAGGACGTGCGCAGCCGCGTCCCCTTCATCCGCAACACGACCGAGGAGCTCGGCTGGGTTCCCTCGGTGGACATGCTGGCCGCGCTGCGCAGCATCTTCGATTCGTACCGCGCGAATCTGCGCGATGCGCGCGCGCTGGTCGAGGCTGGCTGAGCGCGCACGTTGACGACCGCAACGCATCCCGAGCGGCATGTGGCGCTCAAGGTGGACGTGGACACCCTGCGCGGGACGCTCGCGGGGGTGCCGGCGCTCGTTGCACTGCTCACCCGGCTGCACCTGCGCGCGACGTTCTATTTCAGTGTCGGGCCGGACCACACCGGACGGGCGCTCAAGCGCATCCTGAGGCCGGGTTTTCTCGCCAAGGTGCGCCGCACATCGGTCGGCTCGCATTACGGGTTGCGCACGCTCATGTACGGGACACTCCTTCCCGGGCCGCACATCGGCAAGCGCGCCGGGGATGTGATGCGGGGCGTGCGCGATGCGGGCTTCGAGGTGGGCGTGCACTGCTACGACCACGTGCGCTGGCAGGACGGTGTGGTGCATGCGGACCCCGAGTGGACGCGCCGCGAGTTCGAGCGCGCGCTCGAGGCCTTTGCCGCCGTATTCGGCCAGCCGCCGCGCTCGCACGCCGCCGCGGGCTGGCAGTTGAATCCGTACACGCTCACACTCGAGGGGGAATCGGGTCTGCAATTCGCGAGCGACACACGCGGCTCGCGGCCGTTCTACCCGACGATGGGGGCGATCGACGGGCAATGCCTGCAGATTCCGACGACGCTGCCGACGTTCGATGAGTTGATTGGTGTCGATGGGTGCACGGCTCGGGGCGCCGCCGAGGAGATTCTGCGCATCACGCGCCTGGCCCCGACCGCGCACGTCTTCACGCTGCATGCCGAGCTCGAGGGACTGAGGCTCCTCCGCGATTTCGAGTGGCTGCTCGAGTCCTGGCTCGGCATCGGATGCCTGCCCATCGCGATGGGCGACCTCGCCGCCCAGATCGGGGCGGATTCGCCCCGCCACCGTGTGGAGCTCGAGCCGGTGCCGGGGCGGTCCGGCGTGCTCGCCGTGCAGGGGCGTCTGATCGAGGCCCCGTCCACCCCGCTCGCCACTCAATGAGCGCGGCTGCCGCACCGAGCGCCCGGGCCGGTGCGCCCGCCCTGCTCGCCGTGGTCCTCCTCGTTCTCGGCGGCTCGTGGCTCGCGCTCGGCGGCTTTCGCCCGCTCTACAACCCGGACGAAGGACGCTACGCGGAGATCTCGCGCGAGATGCTCGCGAGCGGCGACTGGGTGATTCCGCATCTCGACGGGCTTGTCTACATCGAGAAGCCGCCCTTGCAGTACTGGGCGACCGCCGTTGCGTACGCGCTGTTCGGTGCGAGCGACTGGTCGGCGCGGCTCTACACGGCGCTGTGCGGCCTTGCGACCGTCCTGGTCACCGCGGGTCTTGCGTATCGCCTGTGGGGCGCGGCCGCAGCCTGGCGCAGCGGCATCATGCTCGCGAGCTCCCTCATGGTGCTGCTGCTCAGCCATCAGCTGACGCTCGACATGAGCCTCACGCTCTACACCACGGGTATCCTCGCAGCGTTCTGCCTGGCGCAGGAGGAGGGCGTCGCCTTCCGGGCGCGGCGTGGCTGGATGGTGCTCGCGTGGGCGAGCGCCGCGGGCGCCTTTCTCACCAAAGGGCTGATCGCGGGCGTCCTGCCGGTGCTCACTCTGATCGCGTATTCGGTGCTGCATCGCGACCCCAAGCCCTGGATGCGCCTGGCGCCGCTTCCGGGCTTCGCGCTCTTTGCCGCCCTCGCGCTGCCCTGGTTCGTGCTGATCCAGCACCGCCTGCCTTCTTTCTTCGATTTCTTCATCGTGCGCGAGCACTTTCAGCGCTATCTCACGCGTATCGAGGCGCGCTACGAGCCGTGGTGGTTCTTCATGGTGATCCTCGCGCTCGGGTCGCTTCCCTGGGTCGTCCCGGCCGCGCGTGCCCTCGCGGGCGGTTGGCGCGCCGCCATGCCCCGCGGCCGCTTCGACGCCCGGCGCTTCCTCTGGGTGTGGTGCGTCGTCGTGTTCGTGTTCTTTTCGGCCTCGGATTCCAAGCTGATCCCGTACATCCTGCCCATGTTTCCGGCCCTGGCGCTGCTCATGGGCAGCGCCGCCGAAAGCCGGCTGCGCGCCGACCTGCGCGCCGCGGGGACCGGCCTTGCGATCGCGGGCGTTGCGATCGCGCTTGCGGCCGCGCTGCTGCCGCGCCTGATGCATCTTCCGGCGTTGATGCACCATCCGGAGCGCGCGCCCTATTTCCTCGCCATCCGGGCGCCGCTCGCCGTGATCGCGCTGATCGCCGTCGTGGGAGGGGCGATCGTACGAGGCCTGCGAGGCGGCAGTCTCGCGCTCACGGCCGGCATCGGCGCGACGGCCTATGGGATCTTCATCGGCATAGCGTGGATCGCGCGGCTGCTCGCGCCGATCTACTCCGGCGGTCCGCTCGTCGCACAGCTCACTCCGCAGCTGCGCGCCACCGCGGCGCTCTACAGCGTGCGCATGTATGATCAGAGCCTGCCGTTCTATCTCAAACGTACGGTGACCCTCGTGGACTACCGCGGTGAGCTCAATTTCGGTCTGTCGCTCGAGCCATGGAAGGCGATTCCGGCCCTGTCGGAGTTCGAGCCGCGCTGGCGCGCGGCGCCGCAGGCGCTCGCCGTGATGGAGCCCCCGACCTACGCGGTGCTCGTGCGCGATGGGCTTCCCATGGTGGTGCGCGCGCGCGTGCCCAACGAGCTCATCGTCAGCCGGCGCTGAATCGATGGCCCCGATCACCTGGGTGCTGCTGCTCGGCGGAGTCGCGCTCAACGCGGCGGCACAGTTGTTTCTCAAGGCGGCGACCCGATCGAGCGGTGTGCTGGTCGGCGATACCGGGGCGGTCTCATGGCTCACGGTATCCCATCTGCTCGTTGCCCCGCCGCTCTGGGCTGGGCTTGCCTGCTACGGGGTGAGCGTCTTTCTCTGGATCGGGGCGCTGTCGCGCGTCCCGGTGAGCGTCGCCTATCCGATGCTCTCGATAGGGTACGTGATCAACGCGTTCCTGGCCGCGATGCTCTTCGGGGAGGCGCTCTCGGTTGCAAAGCTCACCGGCATCGGCCTCATCGTGGCCGGCGTGCTGGTTCTCACGAGGGTCGCGCATTGACCACCGAGTTCCTGCCCTTCACGCGTCCGAGCATCGACGAGGAGACGATTGCCGGCGTCGCCGCGGTGCTGCGCTCGGGGTGGATCACCTCCGGACCGCAGGTGAAGGCATTCGAGGCGAAGGTCTCGGAGTACTTGGGCGGCCGTGCGGTGCGTGCGTTCAATTCCGGAACCTGCACCATGGAGATCGCGCTTCGGATCGCCGGGATCGGCGCGGGCCACGAGGTGATCACGACGCCGCTGTCGTGGGTGGCGACGAGCAACGTCATTCTCGCGGTGGGCGCGCGCCCGGTGTTCGTGGACATCGATCCCGCGACGCGCAACATCGACCTCGAGCGCATCGAGGGGACGATCACCGCCGCAACGCGCGCGATCCTGCCCGTCGACCTGGCCGGCTTGCCGGTCGATCGCGACCGGCTGTACGCGATCGCCCGCGCGCACCGCCTGCGGGTGATCGAGGATGCTGCGCAGGCGTTCGGCAGCACCTGGGGCGAGCGGCGCATCGGATCGTTCGGCGACCTGGTGTCGTTCAGCTTTCATCCGAACAAGAATGTGACCGCGATCGAGGGCGGCTGCCTGGTGCTCAACGATGCGCGCGAGGCCGCTCTCGCCGAGCAGTACCGCCTGCAGGGCGTGGTGCGCACCGGGCTCGACGGCATGGAGGTCGAGCTCGCCGGCGGCAAGTTCAACCTCACCGACGTGGCGGCGCGCGTGGGGCTCGGTCAGCTTCCGCATCTTCAAAGCTTCAACGCGCGCCGGCGCGAGCTCGCGCGCGCCTATTTCGGCGCGTTCGAGGCGCACGGTGCGCGGGAGCTCGGCCTCGGGCTTCCGACTGCCGATTTCACGCACAGCAACTGGCACATGTTCCAGGTGGTGCTGCCCGAGGAGCGGCTCTCCATCGCGCGTGCCGGGGTAATGGCCTCGCTACGCGAGGCTGGCATCGGCAGCGGCGTGCACTATCCGGCCATTCATCTGTTTGCGCTCTATCGCCGGCTCGGCTGGCGGCCGGGCGATTTCCCGCACGCCGAGTACGTGGGTCGTAACATTCTGACGCTACCCCTCTTCCCCGGCATGCGCGATGAGGATGTGCCGCGGGTGGTTCGCGCGCTCACCGGGATCCTGCGGGCTCATGCCCGCTGAGGGGGCCGGAGGCCTCCGGCTGGCATGACGCATGCACGTTGAGCTCGCCGGTCATGGAGTCCGGAAGGGGAAATCACCATGCGACTCATCGATGCAACGATCCGCCTGTGCGCGCCCCGGCGCCGCTGGCTGAAGGAGCAGCTCGCCGAGCGGGGCGTGAAGATCCTGCTCAGCGAGGGATGCCTGCAGGATCTGGTGAACGATGCCGACGCAGCGGCCTGGCGGCGCCTGTCCGCCTCTGCCGGCAGCTGCGGATTTTTGACCTGTCTGCGCGAGGAGCTCGAGGCGCGCGCCGAGTTCGTTCGCTGCTGGACCGGCTGCGACGAGCGGATTGAATCGGACGACGAACGGCGCGCAATTCTTGTAAGAATTGCACGAAAATACGCGCTGCCGCGGCCCTGGAAACTCAGCGAGCCCGTCGCGAGGGCGTGCGTACGCCGCCAGCCTTCTTATTGGAAATGGGCATCGGGGACCGCCGGCATGGAGCTCATGCCGCACGCGTGAGACGCGAGCTTATGTCAAGCGCCCTCGGTCTCAATGCCGGCGCGGCTTGAGAAGGAAATCGTTGCGGTCGGCCGATTGAACGCGCACCTGCACGGTGCTTTCGCCTCGACCGAGCGTGAGCGGAATGGAAGAGCCCGCGGGTCCGACGCTCCAGATCCTGCGGTATAGCTCCGCGAGGCTCGAGACCGGAACGCCGGCGACCTCGAGAACCGCATCCCCGGGGCGGACTCCGGCGCGGTGTGCCGGGCCGCGTGGCGCGAGATTGTTCACGACGAGACGCTCGCGAAGCTCGGAGGCATACAGGCCGAGCCACGGTCGCGGCGGCCCGGCGGGACGGCCGAGCCTCATCATATCGGGCAGCACCGGCTCGAGCAGATCGATCGGCACGAACATGTTGGCATCGAAGGTGTGACCGCTCACCGCCTCCTGCACCAGGAGCGAGCCGACGCCGAGCAATCGCCCGTCGCGCCCGACGAGCGCGGTGCCTCCCCATTCCGGATGAGGTGGCGCGGTGAAAAGCGCCCCGTCGAGCACGTACTCCCAGTACCCCGCGAACTCGCGCCGCGCGATGATCTTCGCGTTGAGCGAATGGGCGAGCCCGCCGTGACCGATCACGATCACGTCGGCGGCCACCTCGAGGGCGGCGCTCGAGCCGCGCTCGAGTGCCGGCACGTCCAGCGCTCCGAGCGGCAGCACGAGTCCGAAGCCCGTCGTCTGATCGTAGGCGAGCGCATGCCCGGGGACGACACGCCCGCCGGCGGTGGTGAGCCAGATCGTGCTCGCCTCGGTGATCAAGTAGCCGATCGTGAGGACGAGCCCATCGGAACTCACGACGGCGCCGCTCCCGACCCGTTCGGTGCCGAGCGCCGTGGCCGTGAAGGCATCCTCGGGAATCTCGGCATGCACCATGACGACCGACCGCAGCGCCGCTTCGAGGTCGAATGCGACCTGCTCGGCACGCGGCTGAAGCTCCTCCGGGAAAGACCATCCGGTGCTCTCGGCCATACGCAACGAATGTACCAGTCTCCGCCGAGCGATGCCGAGCTCAGCCTGCGACACCGGCCTCGATCTGTCTCCACAGCGCATCCTTGAGGATACGCAAGCGCCTGCCCGCGAAATCCGGCCACTTGAGCGCACGCAGCAGGATCGGCCGTGCACGCCGCACGAGAGCCATCTGGCCGACGACGCTCAAGGCACGGATGAGGGCTTCCGGATCGTCGGGGGTGCGCTCGAGGATGCGCCCGACGATCTCGGCGGCCAGCCCGATGATCGTGCCTGCCACGCGCTCGAAGAGCACATCGAAGGCGCCGCTGCGCTCGCCCTGCGCACGGGTGAAGAACAGAACCCAGCTCTCGGGCCGCTCCGTGGCCATGCCCTCGAGGAACGGCTCGAGAACCGTGTGCAAGAGCTCGAGCAAAGTGCGGCGCGAGAGCCTCGGCTCGGCGAGCGCCGCGCGCGCGCGGGCTGCGGCCGGGGCGAGGCGGGCGTGCACGTCGGCGACGATGTATTCGGCGCAGGCGCGGTGCAATCCCTCCTTGCCTCCGAAGTAGTACTGCAGCGCGGGCAGGCTCACGGCAGCGCGCCGGGCGATCGCGCGCGTCGAGGTGCGCTCGTAACCGAGGTTGCCGAACATCTCGATCGCAGTCTCGATGATCCGCCGCCGGGTACGCTCGCCGCGGGCGTACCCGCCCGCCTTGGGATGGCGCCGCGCACGGCGTGCCGCGGAGCCGGAGCGTGGACGGTCGCGGTGCGCCGGACTTGACCTCTGTCGGGTGACCTCGCGAGCCATCGGGGGAGGAATGTCTATCATTTGACAGATATCTATCGCACGATAGACAATTCCCGGAGAAAAGTCGAGCCGGAGTAAGGAGCGTAGGTGAAACGCTGGGTGGCCGTTCTCATCGTCCTGGCCGTGGCGGCCGGACTCGCATGGTGGCTCACTCATCGTCAGGCGGCGCGCACCGCGCTCGTCCTCTACGGCAATATCGATCTGCGCCAGGTCGACCTCGCCTTCCACGACAGCGAGCGCGTCGCGGCGGTCTACGTTGAGGAAGGCGACCGGGTTCGCCGCGGGCAGATCCTCGCGCGGCTCGATGAGCGCCGGCTCCTGCCGCAGCTCGCCCAGGCGCAGGCCGCGGTCGCGGCGCAGCAGGACGTGGTCGCGCGCATGCACCATGGCAGCCGGCCGGAGGAGATCGCACAGGCACGGGCGAACGTGATGCTGGCCCATGCCGACGTGCGCTCGGATTCGCTCAAATACCAGCGCTTGCTCGCGCTCTCGAAGGCCTCGGCGGGCCGTGCGGTCAGCCGTCAGGACCTCGACGACGCCCAGGCGGCGGCCGAGGAGGCCCAGGCGCGACTCAACGTCAATCTCAAGGCGCTCGACCTCGCCGTGCTCGGTCCGCGCAAGGAGGACGTTGCGCAGGCCGAAGCGCAGCTGCGCGGCGATCAGGCCCAGGCAGCGCTCCTCTGCCAGACGGTTGCCGACGCGGAGCTGCGCGCACCGCTCAACGCCGTCGTCCGCTCGCGCATCGCCGAGCCGGGTGACATGGCCTCGCCGCAGACGACGGCGTTCACCCTCGCCATCACCGACCCCAAGTGGGTGCGAACCTATCTGCCCGAGCCCGATCTCGGCCGCGTCAGGCCGGGTATGCGCGCGAGCATCGTCTTCGATGCGTTCCCGAATCGGCGCTTCGAGGGCTGGGTGGGGTTCATCTCGCCCGTTGCGGAGTTCACGCCGAAGACCGTCGAGACGCCCGAGCTGCGCTCGAGCCTCGTCTACGAGCTGCGGGTGTTCGTGCGCGATCCGGACGATGTGCTGAGACTCGGGATGCCCGCGACCGTGTACCTGCCGATCGGTGGGGCGGGAGCTGCCGGGCCCGGCCGCACAGCGCCGCCCGGCGGCGTGTCCGAGAGCGAGGAGACCGAGGAGACACCCGCGGCCGCGAACCCGGCGTCCCTGCCCCAGGCAGCCTGCGGCTCCACTGCCGTTGCGGCGAGCTCGGCTCCGTGAGCACGCACGCGCCCACCACGGGAGGCGCGGACGGCGGGGCGCCGGGAATCGCACCGGTCGTCCTCGCGCGGGAGCTTCACAAGTCGTTCGTGCGCGACGGCGGGAAGAAGCCCGCGATCCGCGCGCTCGACGGAGTCTCCGTCGACGTGGCGCGTCACGAGCTCACCGCGCTCGTCGGGCCGGACGGGGCGGGCAAGACGACGCTCATGCGGCTCATCGCCGGGCTCCTCATCGCCGACTCGGGCACGCTCAGCGTCCTCGGCATCGATCCCGCCCGCAACCCGCAGGGCGTGCAGGACCGGATCGCCTACATGCCGCAGAAGTTCGGTCTGTACGAGGACCTCACCGTCCAGGAGAACCTGGATCTGTACGCGGACTTGCACGGCGTCACCCCGGCGCAACGCGCGCTGCGGTATCCGCAGCTCATGCAGATGACCGATCTCGGCGCCTTCACGAGCCGGCTCGCAGGACGGCTCTCCGGCGGAATGAAGCAGAAGCTCGGACTCGCCTGCACGCTGGTGCGGTCCCCGGAGCTGCTGCTGCTCGATGAGCCGACGGTCGGCGTCGATCCGCTTTCGCGGCGCGAGCTGTGGCAGATCGTGCATCAGCTCGTGCACCGCGAGGGGCTCACCGTGCTCGTCACCACCGCATATCTCGACGAAGCCGAGCGCGCGAGCCGGGTGATCGTGCTCAATCGCGGCCAGGTGCTCGCGCAGGATGTGCCCGCGCAGATCACCCGGCTCGCCGAGGGCCGCACGTTCGTCGCGGACCCCTCGGGAGAAAGCGCGCGGAGCTTGCAGGCACGCCTCCTCGATGAACCGGGGGTGATCGATGCGGTGCCCGATGCGGGACGGGTGAGGTGGGTCGGAAAGCGCGAGACGCAGGCAGTGCCGAATCCCACGGCGGTTGCGCCCGGCTTCGAGGACGGGTTCATGGTGCTGCTGCGGCAAACCGCCGCGCAGGAGGCGATGACGGGCATCGAGCTCGAGCGGCCGCTCGCGGCGCGCGGCGCAGAGGTGGTCGTGCGGGTCGCCGATCTCTTCAAGCGCTTCGGCACGTTCACGGCGGTCGATCACATCGGCTTCGAGGTGCGCCGGGGCGAGATCTTCGGGCTTCTCGGCCCCAACGGCGCCGGCAAGACGACGACGTTCCGCATGCTGTGCGGACTGCTCGTGCCTACCGGCGGGGCGCTCGAGGTCGTCGGCGTCGATGTGCGCCGTGCGAGCGCCGCTGCGCGTCAGCGGCTCGGTTACGTCGCGCAGAAGTTCTCCCTCTACGGCCAGCTCTCCGTCGCCGAGAACCTGGAGTTCTTCGCAGCCGCGTACGGCTTGCGCGGTGAGCGCCGCCGTGCCCGCATCGATTGGGCGCTGCGCCAGTTCGAGCTCACCCCTTACGCCCAGCTCACGAGCGCCGAGCTGGCCGGCGGCTACAAGCAGCGCCTCGCCATCAGCGCGGCGCTGCTGCACGAGCCGGAGATTCTCTTTCTCGACGAGCCGACGAGCGGCGCCGATCCGCTGGCCCGGCGCGCCTTCTGGCGACGCATCACGGCGCTTTCCGACCAGGGCGTCACGGTGATCGTCACGACTCACTTCATGCAGGAGGCGGCGTACTGCGATCACGTTGCGATCATGGACGGCGGACGCGTGCTCGCACAGGGCACGCCGGCCGAGATCCGCAGCCTCGCGCGGCCCGTCGAAGGGCGTGAGCAGACCATGGAGGATGCCTTCATCACCGTCGTCGAGCAGGCGCGCGAGCGCGAATCTCGCGGGAGAGCGGCGTGAGCGAGGATCCCGCCCGCTGGCAGCCTCGCGCCCGGCGGCTCTGGGCGCTCATCCGGAAGGAGTCGCACCAGATCGTGCGGGATCCGGCGAGCATCGCGCTCGGCGTCGTGCTGCCGCTCTTTCTCGTCCTGCTCTTCGGCTTCGGGTTGTCGCTCGATGTGAAGAACGTGCCGCTCGCGGTCGATCTCGAGGACGCATCCTCCGATGCACTGGGACTCGCGGCGGGCTTTCAGCTTTCCTCGTACTTCCATCCACAGGTCGTCCACTCGATGCAGGTGGCCGAGCAGCTGCTCGCCGGGCGGGTGGTCGAGGGGATCGTCCGGGTGCCCTCGGACTTCGCGCGCCGCGTCGCTGCGGGCGATGCGCAGGTGCAAGTGATCGTGCACGGCAGCGATGCCAACCAGGCGCGGCTCATCGAGGCCTACGTCGAGGGCGCGATCGGCGTGTGGTCGCAGCGCGAGCTCGCCGAGGGCCACCCGAGCGCCGGCGGCCCGGTATCGGTCGAGACGCGCATGTGGTTCAACGAGGCGAACGACAGCCACTATTTCCTCGTGCCGGGCGTCGTGGTCCTCGTCATGACGCTCATCGGGGCGTTCCTCACCGCGATGGTCGTCGCGCGCGAATGGGAGCGCGGCACCTTCGAGGCGCTGTTCGTGACTCCGGTGCGCAGCGGGGAGATCCTGTTCGGCAAGACCGTCCCGTACTTCGCTCTGGCGATGTTCGGCCTGATGCTGTGCGTCGTCTCCGCGAAGTTTCTGTTCGATGTCCCGATCCGGGGGTCTCTGTGGGTGCTGACCGGCGCCTCGATGCTCTATGTGCTGGTCGGACTCGGGATCGGGCTCCTCATCTCCTCCGCCGTCAAGAATCAACTCGTCGCAAGCCAGCTCACCATGCTCGCGACGTTCATGCCCGCGTTCATGCTCTCGGGCTTTCTGTTCGACCTGCGCAGCATGCCGGCCGCGATCCGTGCGATCACCTA
>JASHUC010000329.1 GCA_030040235.1 Gammaproteobacteria bacterium
CAGCGTCAGGCTCGCCGTGAGTCCGCGGTGGCGCTCTCCCGCGAACACATCCACCAGCAGGATGATGCAGATGACGATCGCGAGATAGATCTCGGCAATCGCGGGGGCGACACTCGCCCAGGTGAGCATCTGCGGATCCGTCATAGTCGTTACACCGGCAGCTTCGTGGCGATCGCCTGCCCGACCAGGTGGTGCACGGTTGCACCCATCAAGTTGATGAGCGGGTATGGATACACGCCCATGAGGAACACCGCCACTGCGAGCGTCCCGAGAATGATGAATTCGCGGCCGTCGAGATCCTTGAGCTTCTCGACGTTCTTGTTGGCCACCGGTCCGAAGATCACGCGCTTGACGAGCCAGAGCGTGTAGGAGGCGCCGAGGATGAGGGTCAGCGCAGCGAGCGCCGAGTACCAGAAGCTCGCGCGGAAGCTCGCGAGGATGACCAGGAACTCCCCGACGAATCCCGAGGTGATGGGAAGCCCTGCGTTCGCAAGTCCGAAGATCACCATCAGCGTTGCGAACTTCGGCATGGTGTTCACCACGCCCCCGTAGGCGGTGATCTCGCGGCTATGCACCCGGTCGTAGAGCACCCCGACGCAGAGGAACAGCGCCCCGGAGACGAGTCCGTGCGAGACCATCTGCGCCATGGCGCCCTCCATGCCCATCGCCGCCCCATGCACGCCGCCGGTACTGACGATGATCGCGTAGACGACGAACGCGCCGAGCGTCACGAAGCCCATGTGCGAGATGGAGGAGTAGGCGATCAGCTTCTTCATGTCGGTCTGGACGATCGCCACGAACCCGATGTAGATCACCGCGATCAGCGACAGCGCGATGATGAGCACGTAGAGCTGGCGGCTCGCATCGGGCGCGATCGGCAGACTGAAGCGCAGGAAGCCGTAGCCGCCCATCTTCAGCATGATCGCCGCAAGAATGACCGAGCCGCCGGTCGGCGCCTCGACGTGCGCATCCGGCAACCAGGTATGCACCGGCCACATCGGCACCTTCACGGCGAAGGCAAGCAGAAAGGCGAGGAAGATCCAGCGCTGCTCGGTCAGCGTGAGCGGCAGATTCTGGAAGCTCGCGATCTGGTAGTTGCCGGCCTTCACGTACAGGTAGATCAGCGCGACCAGCATGAAAATCGAGCCGAGGAAGGTGTAGAGAAAGAACTTGATGGTCGCGTAGACGCGCCGCGGGCCGCCCCAGATCCCGATGATGAGGAACATCGGGATCAGCATCGCCTCCCAGAAGAAGTAGAACAGCAGCGAGTCGAGCGAGGCGAACACCCCGATCATGAGGCCCTCCATGATGAGGAAGGCCGCGTAGTACTGCGCGGGGCGGCTCTGGATCACGCGCCAGCCGGCGATCACCACCGGAATGGTCATGAAGGCCGTGAGCACGATGAGAGGGAGCGAGATCCCGTCCACTCCGAGGTAGTACTCGGCGTGAAAGGCCGGGATCCACGGCGCCCGCTCGATGAACTGGAAGGCGGCGGTCGAGGAGTCGAAATGCGCAAGGACCGGGAACGAGGCGCAGAGCGTTGCGATCGAGGCGAGGAGCGCGATCCAGCGGCCGAGCACGACTCCGCGGTCCCCGAGCACGAGAACCACGATCCCGGCGAGGATGGGCAGCCAGATCAGGACCGACAGCAGATGCAGCTCTTGCATTGAGGGCGCCCCGGGAAGCTCAGCCGCGCAGCAGGAACCAGCCGATGAGCACCGCGAGGCCGATGATCATCCAGAAGGCATACGAGTAGAGATAACCGCTCTGAATGTGACGGACGAGCCCGCCGAAGCGGCCGACGGCGGAGGCGGTGCCATCGACGAGCCCGGCATCGATCACGGTCTGATCGCCGCCCCGCCAGAGACCGGTCCCGAGCCGGCGGCCGTTCGCCGCGATGATGTTCTCGTTCAGCCAGTCGAAGTAGTACTTGTTGACGAGCACGGTCCGCAAGGGCTTGAGCACCCGCGCAGCGACATCGGCCCACGCCGGGCGCCACAGGAAGAACACCCACGCCGTCACGAAGCCGGCGACCAGGATCCAGAAGCCGGGTCCGGTGAATGCCTCGAGGCCGAAGTTGAGCCACACCGGCCCTGCGAGCTCGTGCCCGACCGCCGCCAGAACGTCGTTCTGCCCCAGAACGAAAATCGACCCGCCGAAGAAGTTGCCGAACAGCATCGCGTGCACCGTGAGCCCACCGATCACCACCGAGGGAATCGCGAGCGCGACGAGCGGGCCGATGACGACCCCGGGGGACTCGTGGGGCGTCTGGGCATGGGTGGTCTTGTGCGCCTCCTCCGAGCGGAAACGCTCCTGCCCGTGGAAGGTGAGGAACAGCATCCGGAAGGTATAGAGCGCCGTCACGAACACGCCCGCGAGAACGCACCCGTAGGCGTACTCGTGGCCGAAGCGGTGCGAGTCGTGGACCGCCTCGATGATGGCGTCTTTCGAGTAGTAGCCGGAGAAGAACGGGGTGGCGACGAGCGCGAGCCCGCCGATCCAGCACGTGACGGCGGTCCAGGGCATGTATTTGCCGAGCCCGCCCATCTTGCGCATGTCCTGCTCGTGATGCATGCCGATGATGACCGAGCCGGCGGCAAGGAACAGCAGCGCCTTGAAGAAGGCGTGGGTCATCAGGTGGAAGATCGCGCCGCGGTAGGCGGAGACCCCGAGCGCGACCGTCATGTACCCGAGCTGCGAGAGCGTCGAGTAGGCGATGACGCGCTTGATGTCGTTGTTCACCACTCCGAGCAGGCCCATGAAGAAGGCGGTCGTCGCCCCGATCACGAGCACGACCGAGAGCGCCGTGTCGGAGTACTCGAAGAGCGGGGACATGCGCGCCACCATGAAGATCCCCGCCGTCACCATCGTTGCCGCGTGGATCAGCGCCGAGATGGGGGTCGGGCCCTCCATCGAATCCGGCAGCCACACGTGCAAGGGCACTTGGGCGGACTTGCCCATCGCGCCGATGAAAAGACAGATGCAGATGAGGGTGAGGGCCGGAACCGAGTGCAGCGCGGT
>JASHUC010000330.1 GCA_030040235.1 Gammaproteobacteria bacterium
GAGCTGAGCGCGCGCCTCGCGCTCGTCGCGGGAAGCGACCTGCAGCACGTAGTCTTCATCCTCGCGGGCGAGCTCGCTCGGGATGCCGACGGCGGTGAGCACAAAGGCACGCTCCTCGGCGAGCGCGCGCCGCCGGCAGCGATAAACTTCGATGGTCTCGCTCGGCATGGCGGCCGACTGTAGCGCGTCTCGCACGAATGATGCTTCAATCGCCCGCCATGGATCCGAACTGGCTCGAGCGCGCCAAGCGCCTGCAGGGACTCGCCCAGACCGGGCTCGCCTTTGCCGACAACGATTTCGATCGCGAGCGTTACACCTCCGTCATGGCGATCGCGGCCGCCATGATCGCTGCCGGCGCCGGCGAGGAGCCGCGGCGCCTCGAGGGCTTGCTCGGCGCCGAGGAGGGCTATGCAACGCCCAAGGTGGACGTGCGCGCCGCGATCTTCCGCGAGGAGCGCATACTGCTCGTGAAGGAGCGCGCGGACGGCCTGTGGACGCTGCCCGGCGGCTGGGCGGATATCGGCGACGGCCCGCGCAGCGCAGTCGAGCGCGAGGTACGCGAGGAATCCGGCTACGAGGTGCGCGCGGTGAAGCTCGCAGCCGTCTACGATCGCAACCGCCACGAGCACACGCCGCATCGCTATCACATCTGGAAGCTGTTCTTCCTGTGCGAGATCACCGGCGGCGCGCCGGCGCCGAGCATCGAGACCGAAGCGGTCGAGTTCTTCGCCGTCGAGGCGCTTCCGCCGCTTTCAATCGGACGCGTGACGCGGCGCCAGATCGCGCACATGCTCGAGCATCATCGCCATCCCGACTGGCCCACGACCTTTGATTGAGACTCCCGTCCTCGCGGTGGACGTACGGCGCAGGTCGAGGCAACATCTGCGCATGCCCAGCTCCCGAGGCAATGTCCTGCGGCGCGCGGGACGGCGACGCTCGGCCCCTCCCGCCGATCCATGGACGGACGTCGAGAGGAGCGGCAAGACCCTGCACATCGGGCACTTCCTCACCTTCCAGCTCATTCGCCTCGCCAATGCCGCCAAGGCGAACGTCACGCGCAAGTACCTCGCCGACTTCGGCTTGAGCGTTCCGGAATGGCGCCTGCTCGCCATGACGGTCCGCTTCGAGCCCGTGCGCTTCTCGGAGCTGGTCGCAAACAGCAGCATCGACAAGGGCCAGGCGAGCCGCACGCTGCAGGTGCTCACCCGGCGCGGGCTGATTGCCGCCCGCGCGGCCGGCGGGGCAGCCCGCCGCACCGGCGACGGGGCTCCGGTCATCCTCACCGTCACGGCGAAGGGTCGCAAGCTCTACTCGACGCTGCTCCCGGTCGCGCAGCGTAACCAGGCTCGATTGTTGCAACTGCTCACGCGTGCCGAGCGCCGAATGCTCTGGGTCGTCCTGAACAAGCTCTACAGCGCGATCGGCGATTTGGACGTGCTCAACTAAAGGCCAATCGCATGCCGCCCCGCTCCGTGCTGCCGGCGGGTGTTTCAGATCTGATCCTCGAGCGTGCGCTCGAGGAGTGCCGGCGCGTCGTTGGAACGCCGTACGTCCTCTCCGGCTCCGAGCAGCTCCTGCCCTACGCGAAGATCATGATTCCGGCGGGGGAGGACGACTACGCGCCATCGGCCGCCGTGCTCGCTGCCACGCTCGCCGAGGTGCAGGGCGTGCTCGCCGTGTGCAACAAGTACAAGGTTCCGGTCTGGCCGATCTCGACGGGACGCAATTTCGGCTACGGCTCGGCCGCACCGGCCACGCGCGGCCAGGTGATCCTCGACTTGAAGCGCATGGATCGCATCCTCGAGGTCGATCCGGTCCTGTGCACGGCGCTCATCGAGCCGGGGGTCACCTACCAGCAGCTGCACGATTATCTGCGCGCGCGGAAGATCGACCTGTGGCTCGATTTTCCCGCCGACGGACCGCTGGTCGGCCCGGTCGGCAACACCCTCGAGCGGGGCATGGGCCGCACGCCGTACGCCGACCATCTGGCACACACCTGCGGCATGGAAGTCGTGCTCGCCGACGGACGAGTGCTGCGCACCGGCATGGGCTCGCTCGCGACGCCCGCAAAGGGTGCCTCGTGGCAGGCGTTCAAGTACGGCTACGGACCCTACCTCGATGGGATCTTCACCCAGTCGAATTTTGCCGTGGTGACCAAGCTCGGCCTGTGGCTGATGCCCGCGCCGGCCTCGCACCGCACGCTGCTCGTGCAGTACGCGCACGATGCGGATCTCGCGCCGGCGGTCGAGGCGATCCGCCCCCTGCACCTCAACGGCACCATCACCAATCCCAGCATGCTCAGCAACGCGACGCTGCGCCTCACGGAGTTCACGCGGCGGGCCGACCTGTTCCAGGGAACGGGAGCGGTCCCGGACAGCCTGATCTTCAGCGTCGCGCGCCAGCACGACATTGCGCCGTGGAATCTGACGTTCAGTCTGTACGGAACGCCCGAGCAGATCGCCCCGAACCTCGACCTCGTGACGCGCGCCCTCACGGCCTCGGGCGGGCGGGTGGTTCTCGACTATCGGGACGGGACGCAATCGAACGAGCTGGACCTCAAGGCGTTCACGCTGCTCGATTGGGCCGGCGGCGGAGGTCTCGTCTGGCTTGCGACCGTTTCGCCCGCGCGCGGCGCGGATGCCGCGAGCCAGAGGGATCTCGCGCGGCGCGTGCTCGGCAGGTACGGCCTCGACTACCTTGCGAGCGCAACGATCTACGGGCGAGATCTGCACCACCTCACCGCGGTGGTGTTCGATCACCGCGATCCACAGGCGCGGCTCCAGGTGAGGGATTGCGTCGCAGAGCTCATCGCCGCGTTCACGGAGAATGGCTACGGCGTCTGTCGCGCGAGCATCGATTTCATGGCCGCGGTGGCGCGCACCTACGGCGAGACCCATCGCGAGGTGCATCGCGCGCTGAAGCGGGCGCTCGATCCGAAGGGAATTCTGGCGCCGGGGAAGTCCGGCATTCACGTCGCGGGGAGCTGATATGAGGCCGCCGCGCGC
>JASHUC010000331.1 GCA_030040235.1 Gammaproteobacteria bacterium
GGCCCATGCGCTCGCGGCGCACCTTCGACTGGGTCACCTCGACGCCGCACTTCTCGCACACGACGCCGCGGTGCTTCAGGCGCTTGTACTTGCCGCACAGGCACTCGTAGTCCTTGACGGGCCCGAAGATCTTCGCGCAGAAAAGTCCATCGCGCTCGGGCTTGAAGGTGCGGTAGTTGATCGTCTCGGGCTTCTTCACCTCGCCGTACGACCACGCACGGATCATCTCGGGCGAAGCGAGCCCGATTTTGATCGAGTCGAAGTGCTCGACCGGCGCGTGCTGCTTGAACAGTTTCAGTAGATCTTTCATGTGTTCAATCCTGCTCCAGCTCGACGTTGATACCGAGCGATCGGATTTCCTTCACCAGCACGTTGAACGACTCGGGCATGCCGGCATCCATCTGGTGATTGCCGTCGACGATGTTCTTGTACATCTTCGTGCGGCCGTTCACGTCGTCTGATTTGACGGTGAGCATCTCCTGAAGCGTGTAGGAGGCGCCGTAGGCCTCGAGCGCCCACACCTCCATCTCGCCGAAGCGCTGGCCGCCGAACTGGGCCTTGCCGCCCAGGGGCTGCTGCGTGACGAGGGAGTACGGACCCGTCGAGCGGGCGTGCATCTTGTCGTCGACCAGATGGTTGAGCTTCAACATGTACATGTAGCCGACGGTGATCGCCCGCTCGAAGCGCTCACCCGTGCGCCCGTCGAAGAGGTGCGTCTGGCCGCTCGGGGGGAGCTCCGCGAGCTGCAGCAGGCGCTTGATCTCCTGCTCGCTCGCCCCGTCGAACACCGGGGTCGCCATCGGCACGCCGCTCGAGAGATTGCGCGCGAGCTCGACGAGCTCCGGATCGCTCAGCGAGTCGAGGTCCTCCCGCTGCCCGCCGCTTTCGTTGTAGATCGCCTTGATGAAGCCGCGCAGCTCGGCGACCGCCGCCTGCTGCTCGAGCATGCGCCCGATCTTCAGGCCCACACCCTTCGCGGCCCACCCGAGGTGGGTCTCGAGCACCTGCCCGACGTTCATGCGCGAGGGCACGCCGAGGGGGTTCAGCACGATGTCCACGGGGGTGCCGTCCGCGAGGTACGGCATATCCTCGACCGGGACGATGGTCGAGATGACGCCCTTGTTGCCATGGCGGCCCGCCATCTTGTCGCCGGGCTGCACCCGGCGCTTCACGGCGAGGTACACCTTCACCATCTTGAGCACGCCGGGGGCGAGATCGTCGCCCGCGGTGATCTTCGCCTTCTTGTCGTCGAGGCGCTTCTCGAACTGCTTGCGCTGCGCCTGGAGCCGTTCTGCGGCCTGCTCGAGCTGACCGTTCGCCTCCTCATCCTCGAGACGAATCTGGAACCACTCCTCGCGCGGCAGCTCATCGAGGTACTGAGACTCGATGCTCGCGCCCGCCTTGAGCTTGCGCGGACCGCCGGCGGCGGCCTTGCCGAGCAGCATGTCGCGCACGCGGTGGAAGAGGTCGTCCTCGAGGATGCGCTGCTGATCGGCGAAGTCCTTGCGGACGCGCTCGATCTCGGCTTTCTCGATGGCGAGCGCGCGGGAGTCCTTGTCCACGCCGTCGCGCGTAAAGACGCGCACGTCGATCACGGTGCCGTCCATGCCGGGCGGCACGCGAAGCGAGGTGTCCTTAACGTCGGAGGCCTTCTCGCCGAAGATGGCGCGCAGCAGCTTCTCCTCGGGAGTGAGCTGGGTCTCGCCCTTCGGGGTCACCTTGCCGACCAGGATGTCACCCGCCTTCACCTCGGCGCCGATGAAGGCGATGCCCGCCTCATCGAGCTTGGCGAGCGCCGCATCGCCGACGTTCGGAATGTCGGCGGTGATCTCCTCGGGGCCGAGCTTCGTGTCGCGCGCGACGCAGGTGAGCTCCTCGATGTGGATCGTCGTGAAACGATCCTCCTGCACGACGCGCTCGGAGATGAGGATCGAGTCCTCGAAGTTGTAGCCGTTCCACGGCATGAAGGCGACGAGCAGGTTCTGCCCGAGCGCGAGCTCCCCGAGATGCGTCGAGGGACCGTCCGCGAGCACATCGGCGCGCGCGATGCGGTCCCCGGCATGCACCAGCGGGCGCTGGTTGATGCAGGTGTTCTGGTTCGAGCGGGTGTACTTGGTGAGGTTGTAGATATCGACGCCGGGCTCACCGGCCGTCGTCTCCTCATCGTTCACACGCACGACGATGCGCGAAGCATCGACGGAGTCGACGACCCCGCCGCGGCGCGCCACCACGGTGACGCCCGAGTCGATCGCGACGGGACGCTCCATCCCGGTGCCGACGAGCGGGGTCTCCGAGCGCAGCGTCGGAACGGCCTGGCGCTGCATGTTGGAGCCCATGAGCGCGCGGTTCGCATCGTCATGCTCGAGGAACGGAATGAGCGAGGCGGCGACCGAGACGATCTGCTTGGGGCTCACGTCCATGTAATTGATGCGCTCGCGCGGCATGAGCGTGAACTCGTTCTGGAAGCGGCACGAGACGAGCTCGTCGGAGAGCTCCCCGGCCGTTCCGAGCCGCGCGTTCGCCTGCGCGATCGCATACTCGCCTTCCTCGATCGCCGAGAGGTACTCGATCCGGTCGGTCACCCGGCCGTTCTCGACCTTGCGGTACGGGGTCTCGAGGAAGCCGTACTCGTTGGTGCGCGCATAGACGGCGAGCGAGTTGATGAGGCCGATGTTCGGACCCTCCGGCGTCTCGATCGGGCACACCCGCCCGTAGTGCGTCGGGTGCACGTCGCGCACCTCGAAGCCGGCCCGCTCGCGCGTCAGGCCACCGGGGCCGAGCGCGGAGACGCGCCGCTTGTGAGTGACCTCCGAGAGCGGGTTGTTCTGATCCATGAACTGCGAGAGCTGCGAGGAGCCGAAGAACTCCTTGACGGCGGCCGCGACCGGCTTCGCGTTGATCATCTCCTGGGGCATCAGGGGCTCGGTCTCGGCGATCGTCAGGCGCTCCTTGACGGCGCGCTCGACGCGCACGAGGCCCACGCGGAAGGCGTTCTCGGCCATCTCACCGACGCTGCGCACGCGGCGGTTGCCGAGGTGGTCGATGTCGTCCACCGTGCCGTTGCCGTTGCGGATGTCGATGAGCACCTTCAGCACATCGATGATGTCGGCCTTGGTGAGGACGCCGGCGCCGATCCCCTGCTCGCGACGGACGCGGCGGTTGAACTTCATGCGACCGACGCCCGAGAGGTCGTACCGCTCGGGATTGAAGAACAGGTTGTTGAAGAGGTTCTCGGCCGCATCCTTGGTCGGGGGCTCCCCGGGACGCATCATGCGATAGATCTCGACGAGCGCCTCGAGGCGCGTCTTGGTCGGATCGATGCGCAGGGTGTCGGAGATGTAGGGCCCGCGGTCGAGGTCGTTCGTGTAGAGCGTCTTCACCTCGGCGATGCCGGCCTCGATGAGCTTCTCGACGCTCGCCGCCGTCAGCACCTCGTTGGCCTTCGCGAGGATCTCGCCGGTCTCGGTATTCACCACATCGTGGGCGAGGATCTTGCCGTAGACGTACTCGCGCGGGACGCGCAGGCGCGTCACGCCGGCCTCCTCGAGCTGGCGCACGTGGCGCGCCGTGATGCGCCGGCCTTCCTCGACGATCACCTTGTCGCCGATGCGGATCTCGAAAGTCGCGGTCTCACCACGCAGGCGCTGCGGCACGAGTTGCAGGGAGATCTCGTCCCGGCCGAGGAAAAAGGAATTGGTGTCGAAGAAGGTCTCGAGGATCTCCTGCTCGCCCATGCCGAGGGCACGCAGGATGATCGTCACCGGGAGCTTGCGCCGGCGGTCGATGCGCGCGAACACGCAGTCCTTCGGATCGAACTCGAAATCGAGCCACGAGCCGCGATAGGGAATGATGCGCGCGGAGAACAGGAGCTTGCCCGAGGAGTGGGTCTTGCCGCGGTCGTGATCGAAGAACACCCCGGGGCTGCGGTGCAGCTGGGAGACGATGACGCGCTCGGTGCCGTTCACGATGAACGTCCCGTTCTCGGTCATGAGCGGGAGCTCCCCGAGATAGACCTCCTGCTCGCGCACGTCCTTGACGGGCTTCTTGGCCCCGGCCGCTTCCTTGTCGAGCACGATGAGGCGCACCTTGACCCGAAGCGGTGCCGCGTAGGTCAGGCCGCGCAGCTGACATTCCTTCACGTCGAACACCGGCTCACCGAGCCGGTAGCTCACGTACTCCAGGGACGCATTCCCCGAGTAGCTCGTGATCGGGAACACCGATTTGAATGCGGCGTGCAGCCCCACATCCGAGCGGTTGTCCTCCGGCACTTCGGCCTGCAGGAAGCCGCGATAGGAGTCGAGCTGGATCGCGAGCAGATAAGGCACCTCGAGAATGCTCGGCTGCTTGCCGAAGTTCTTCCGGATGCGCTTCTTCTCGGTGAAGGAATAGGCCATCGGGTCACCTCAAAAAAGTGCAGCCGACACGCGGGCCACCCGGACCAGCCGCCGCTGCCAGGTCGCTGCGCATCGAGCGCGATGCGAGTGATGAAGTGAATTGGGGATCGCCAATACTACCCCATTCTCTTCATTTTATGAATGGGGTCCGCTTCCCGCGGACCCCGTGAGACCTTGGGCGCCAGCCCATGAAAAGCCTACTTGATCTCCACCTTCGCGCCGGCGTCCTCGAGCTTTTTCTTGATGGCGTCGGAGTCGGCCTTGGAGACCGCCTCCTTCACGGTGGAGGGAGCGCCCTCCACGAGGTCCTTGGCCTCCTTGAGGCCGAGGCCGGTGATCTCGCGGATCACCTTGATCACGCTCACCTTCTTGTCTGCCGGGTACTCCTTGAGGGTGACCGTGAATTCGGTCTTCTCCTCGGCGGGAGCGGCCGCAGCACCTTGAGCGGCGGCCGGTGCCGCCGCAACGGCAACCGGCGCAGCGGCGGTGACGCCGAACTTCTTCTCCATGTCGGAGATCAGCTCGACGACCTCCATCACGCTCATCTTGGAAATCGCGTCGAGGATTTCGTCTTTGGTAACAGCCATGTGGGGTCTCCTGGAACGAATGCAAGTCGATTGGGGGCAATCAGGCGCCGGCCGCCTGCTTCTGCTCGCGAAGCGCGGCGAGCGTCCGCGCGAGCTTGGCTTGTGGCTCGGCAAGGGTGCGTACGAGCTTCTCGATGGGGGCCTTGAGCACTCCGAGCAGGATCGCGAGCGCTTGCTCGCGGGTCGGCAGGCTCGCCACCTTCTCGAGGTCCTTGCCCGACAGCACCTGGCCGCCGAGCGAGACGAGCGTGGCGATGAGCTTGTCGTTCGCCTTGCCGAAGTCCTTCACCACGCGCGCCGCCGCGCCCGGGTCGTTCTTCGAGAAGGCGAGCACGAGCGGTCCCTTCAGGGAGGGGCCGATCGGCTCGAACGCCGTGCCGGCGATGGCACGGCGGGCGAGCGTGTTCTTCACCACGCGCATGTACACGCCCTGTGATCGCGCCTTGGCGCGCAGATCGGTCATCTGCGCGACCGTGAGTCCTCTGTATTGCGCGGCAACCACCGACTGGGCTTTCGCCGCAACGGCAGCCACCTCCGCAACCAGGGTCTGCTTGTCTTCGAGTTTGAGGGGCATTTTGCAGGCTCTCCATCTGCGCAGGCTCGAGCATTAAGAGGTCTCACCTCGCCTGCGGTCTAAGACAGTCGCACTGGGTCGCGTGAAATCCTCGAATCAAATCCTGTGGGACACCCGCCTCAATCGGCGTGCGCCCCCGCATCCGCTTTACCGAGCGTCGAGGTATCGACGGTGATGCCCGGACCCATGGTCGAGGACACCGAGACACGCTTGAGGTACTGGCCCTTCGCGGCCGACGGCTTCGCCTTCTGCAGATCGCCGACGAGCGCCATCAGGTTGTCCTTGAGGGCGTTCACCTCGAAGCTCGCCTTGCCGATCGTGCAGTGGACGATGCCGGCCTTGTCCACGCGGTAGCGCACCTGCCCCGCCTTGGCGTTGCGCACGGCGGAGGCCACATCGGGCGTCACGGTGCCGACCTTCGGGTTCGGCATGAGCCCGCGGGGGCCCAAGATCTGGCCGAGCTGGCCGACCACCCGCATCGCATCGGGGCTGGCCACCACCACATCGAAATTGATCTCGCCCCCTTTGACCTTGGCGGCGAGGTCCTCGAGTCCGACGATGTCGGCGCCGGCGGCGCGCGCGGCGTCCTGGTTCTTGCCGGTGGTGAATACCGCCACCCGCACCGTCTTGCCGATGCCGTGCGGCATCACCGTCGAGCCGCGCACCTGCTGGTCGGACTTGCTCGCATCGATACCGAGGTTCACCGCCGCATCGACCGATTCGTCGAACTTGGCCTTGGCGAACTGCTTGACGAGCTTCAAGGCCTCCTCGAGCGGGTAGTGCTTGCCCGGGGGAAGCTTTTCCTTCCAGACCTTCTCGCGCTTGGTGAGCTGTACCATGGCTTAGACCCCCTCGACATCGACGCCCATGCTGCGGGCGCTGCCGGCGATGGTGCGCACGGCGGCATCGAGATCGGCGGCGGTCAGATCGGGCTGCTTGGTCTTGGCGATCTCCTCGAGCTGCTTGCGCGTGATCTTGCCGACCTTGTTGGTGTTCGGCGTGCCGCTGCCCTTCTCGATCCCGATCGCCTTGCGGATGAGCACCGAGGCGGGCGGGGTCTTCATGATGAAGGTGAAGCTGCGGTCGGTGTACACGGTGATGACGACCGGAATCGGCAGGCCCTTCTCGAGCTTCTGCGTCTGGGCGTTGAACTGCTTGCAGAACTCCATGATGTTCACGCCCTGCTGGCCGAGCGCCGGGCCGATGGGCGGGGAGGGGTTCGCCGAGCCCGCCGGCACCTGCAGCTTGATGTAGCCGGTTACTTTCTTCGCCATGTCAAAGTCTCCTCGGGTTCAAACGCCGGTGAAGGCTCCCCGAATCCTGTGTCAAGCCTTCTCGACTTGAGAGAAGTCGAGCTCCACGGGCGTCGAGCGCCCGAGGATCTGCACCGCCACCTGCAGCCGGTTCTTCTCGTAGTTCACGTTCTCGACGACGCCGTTGAAGTCGTTGAACGGCCCCTCGATCACGCGCACCACCTCGCCCGGCTCGAAGAGCACCTTCGGCCGCGGCTTGTCCACGCCTTCCTCGACACGGCGCAGGATCTGGTTCGCCTCCTTGTCCGTGATCGGCGCCGGCCGGTCGGAGGTGCCGCCGATGAAGCCGAGCACCTTCGGCACATCGCGCACGAGGTGCCAGGTCTCCTCGTCCATCTCCATCTGCACCAGGACGTATCCCGGGTAGAACTTGCGCTCGCTCTTGCGCTTCTGACCGTCGCGCATTTCCACGACCTCTTCGGTCGGAACGAGAATCTCGCCGAACTTCTGCTCGAGGCTCTCGCGCTTGATGCGCTCCTTGAGGGCCTGGGCAACCCGGTGCTCGAAATTCGAGTACGCGTGGACCACGTACCAGCGCAGCGACATGCTCACCCTCCTTGACCGGTCAGATAGCGCGTGGCCCAGGCGAGCACCAGGTCAACGAGCCAGAAGAAAACACCCGCAATGACGACGAACCCGAACACGACCAAGGTCGTCATGCCCGTCTCCCGGCGCGTGGGCCAGACGACCTTGCGCAGCTCGACCTTCGAGTCGAGCCAGAACTGGTGCAGGCCGCGCCCATAGCCCGAGGGCACGATGACCAACACGGCGAGCACGAGCCCCGCCGCCACGGCGAGCCAGCGCAGCCACCAGGCCTCGGCGCCGCCGAGCACGTAGTAGCCGGCAACGCCTGCGGCCACGAAGGCGATCGCAACGCTGAGCTTCAGCTTGTCTGCTGTCCCAGTGACCGGGACTTTCTGTTCGTCGTTCACTTGAAATCGCTGGCAGGCCAGGAGGGAATCGAACCCCCAACCTGCGGTTTTGGAGACCGCCGCTCTGCCAATTGAGCTACTGGCCTACTCGTTAAAAGCTACTTCAGCACCTTGGCGACGACGCCGGAGCCTACGGTCTTGCCGCCCTCGCGGATGGCAAAGCGCAGCCCCTGCTCCATCGCAATGGGGCTGATCAGCTCCACCGTCATCTTGATGTTGTCCCCGGGCATGACCATCTCCACCCCCGCAGGCAACTCGATCGTCCCGGTCACATCGGTGGTGCGAAAGTAAAACTGCGGCCG
>JASHUC010000332.1 GCA_030040235.1 Gammaproteobacteria bacterium
TCGGCCGCGCGTTGAAGACCACGATGGTCTTGCCGGTGGCGCGCAGCAACCCCTGCTCCTCGAGCACCTTGAGCACGCGACCGGCCATCTCGCGCGAGCAGCCCACCAGGCGCGAGAGCTCCTGGCGGGAGACCTTGATCTGCATGCCCTCAGGATGCGTCATCGCATCGGGCTCCTCGCACAGATTGTTGATCGCATGCGCGACGCGGCCGGTGACGTCGACGAAGGCGAGGTCACCGAGCTTGCGATTGGTGCGGTCAAGCCGCGTGGCGAGCTGTGTGGCCAGCTCGAAGATCAGTCCGGGGCTCTCGGCCGCGATCTGCCTGAAGCGGGGATAGGTCATCTCGGCGAGCTCGCACTGGTTGCGCGTGCGCACCCAGGCGCTGCGCGTGGGCTGCTCGTAGAACAGGCCCATCTCGCCGAAGAACTGACCCTTGTTGAGGTATGCGAGGACCATCTCGTTGCCTTCCTCGTCCTCGATCATGACCTCTACCGAGCCGCTGATGATGTAGTAGAGGACATCCGGCAGGTCACCTGCATGAATGACGACGGTCTTGGACGGCACCGTGCGGATGCGGCAATAGCTCAAGAAGCGGTTGATCGCCGGGATGTCACTCAGCGGCTTTACGTTTTCTTCCATTTCCGACCCCCTGACGCGCACTCGCGCGACCGATTCTTCCATATTCGACCCCCTGACGCGCGCCTGCGCGGCCGACAGGTCTTTTATACATAAGCTCAAAGAACTGCAAGTTGAGGTGCGCTACACGCCTGCAAGCGCTGCTACAGCCAGTAGGCCGTCCGGGTCATCACCCGGGCGGTCTGTCTCATGAGCGTCTGGATCACTGCGGGCAGCCCGATCGCCCCCGCGGAGCGGGCGCTCGCCCCGTGCCGCACTTCATCGGCACGCATCGCCTCGAGGATGGCACGGCTGCGCGCATCGGCCGCGGGCAGGCGCTTCAAGTGCGCGTTGAGGTGGCCCTCGACCTGGCGCTCGGTCTCGCGTACGAACCCGAGGCTCGCCGGGTCCCCGAAAGTCGCCGCGAGGGCCCCGATGACGAACGATCCGGCATACCAGAGGGGGTTGAGCAGACTGGTGCGCGCACCGAGCTCCTCGAGACGCTTCTCACACCAGGCGAGGTGATCGGATTCCTCGCGCGCCGCCTGCAGCAGCAGCGCCCGGGTCTGCGCCGCGCGCGCCCCGAGCGCCTGGCCATGGTAGAGGGCCTGCGCAGCGACCTCACCGGCGTGGTTGACGCGCATCAGCGCCGCCGCCTCGCGCCGTTCGGCGCCCGAGAGCTCGGCGGTGAGATCCCCGGCTGGATTTGCCCGGGTGGCGTGGGCAGGGCCGCCCAGCGCTCGCAAGGCCCGGTCCGCGGCCGCGATGAAAGGCTCCAGGAGCCGATCTCCGCTCATGGGACGCCATTATAAGGATACGCAGCCGGGCAGCCCCCTGCTTTGCATTGGGGAGGCCCCTTGAGTACACTTGCCGCCCTTTTCGACCCGGATCCCCGGCGGCGTATGGAGCGCCCCCGCGGGTGGAGTCCTCTAGAGTCATCGAGATGCGCACGGCGTTTGCAAAGCCCGGCCAAATCCGCAGCGACTGGTACCTCGTCGATGCGAGCGGCAAGACCCTCGGCAGGCTCGCCTCCCAGATCGCCCATCGCCTCAAGGGCAAGCACAAGCCGGGCTACAGCCCCCACGTGGACATGGGCGACCACATCGTCGTGGTCAATGCGGAGAAGATCCAGGTCACCGGCCGCAAGCTTGCGGACAAGGTCTACTATCACCACACCGGACACATCGGCGGGATCAAGTCGATCGGCCTCGCGAAGCTCCTCGAGGAGCACCCGGAGCGCGCGATCGAGTTCGCGGTGAAGGGCATGCTGCCGAAGAATCCGCTCGGCCGCCGGATGTTCAAGAAACTGCACGTGTTCGCCGGGGGTGCGCACCCGCATCGCGCCCAGCAACCGCGCGCGCTCGAGATCTAGCCATGGCAGCTCCGCAGAACTACGGCACCGGCCGGCGCAAGACCGCGACCGCGCGTGTGTACCTCAATCCCGGCTCGGGTCAGATCACGGTCAACGATCGGCCGCTCGATGAGTTCTTCGGCCGCGAGACCGGCCGGATGATCGTGCGCCAGCCGCTCGAGGTGACGCAGCTCGGCGGCAAGTTCGACATCTCGGTCTACGTCAAGGGCGGCGGCATCACCGGCCAGGCCGGCGCCATCCGCATGGGGCTCACGCGCGCGCTCATCCGCTACGACGAGACGCTGCGCAAGCCGCTGCGGGTCGCCGGATTCGTCACACGCGATGCGCGCGAGGTCGAGCGCAAGAAGGTGGGCCGCCGCAAGGCTCGCCGCGGGACGCAGTACTCGAAGCGCTGATCCGGATCGACGAGGCTGCTCGAGCCGCCGCAAGAAGGTCGTTGGGGGATCGTCTAGTGGTAGGACTGCGGACTCTGACTCCGCCAACCTAGGTTCGAATCCTAGTCCCCCAGCCACAATGCGCGAGGCCCGCCCAGAGCGGGCCTCCTGCTTTCATTCATACGCCCTCTCCAACAGCTCCCTGATCTCCTGCTCCGTCACCTCCCGCTCGAGCGCATCGAAGGAGCGGAGCTCCTCGCGGACGGCTGCGGCGATGTCGTAGAGCCTCGAGCGCTCGACTCCGAGCTGCTGCAGCGTCGTGGGCACCTGGAAGCGGGCGATGAACGCCGCAACCTCCCCGGCGCACGCAAGCGCTCCTTCGCGCGCACGCGCGGGATCGAACGGCAGCCGCAGCCCCTCGGCGATGTCCGCGAAACGCTTTGGGGCCAGCTCCGCCATGAAGCGCATGGCGGGC
>JASHUC010000333.1 GCA_030040235.1 Gammaproteobacteria bacterium
ATCACTGGAGCCAACTCGATCACTGGAGCCAACTCGATCACTGGAGCCAACTCGATCACTGGAGCCAACTCGATCACCGGGGCGAACTCCATTACTGGAGCCAACTCGATCACTGGAGCGAACTCCATCACTGGAGCGAACTCCATCACCGGGGCGAACTCGATCACTGGAGCCAACTCGGTAAAGCAGCACTGATGCTGCTAAGTAGGACTCGCGATTCGTGCACCGTTGGGTTGCGGACGCTCGACCGAATTACTAACTAACTAAGGGGCCTTTGGCTGAGGTCGACGAAGGCCAGCGCGTGCCGGGAAGCAATCCCGCAAAGTGCTCGATTTACCAGGCCCTCTATCTAGATTTCTGTTTCTGCTCCGCGAACGCGCGCTTTGAAGTGTCTACGAGCGTTCTCCGGGCCCTCGCGTGTGCAACACCCTTCGACCGCTTTCGGCGCGCTTCGCCGTGTCAATAAACACATAGATGCCGACGCCGAACGGCCGCCCCGCTTTCTTGCCTGCTCTCGCCTTACAAGCGGCGAGTTTGTCGTCCACGGCCTCTAGGAAAGCTTGTCCGCTTAAGCGAACGAATCGTTGAGCTTCGGGAAGCAGTTGGGGATCAACAGACGAACAAAACGCCCACCGCTGCATACGGCCCTGATCAGGCGAGGGCCTCTCGCATAAGTTGTGTTCGATCGTTTCTAGGAACCGTCGAACGGATTCGAGCTGGGGTCCAGCCACGAATTGATTACCCCTATTCGTCAGCAACACGTTAGACACAAATCGTACTCGGCGGCCTCGATCGCAAAGCTGAACCGAGCCAAGAGCCTCCAGCTGCTTGAGAGCGGATGCTGTGGGTATGACGACATGAGCCTTCTTCAGTAGGCTTTCAAACGAAGCCGGCCCACCCCTCACTCGGAGCTTCATCGGCGACCCCGCCTCATCGATGAACTCCGGGTCTCTTGCCCACACCATGACGATCTCTGCGAGCTCGAGGAAGGGAACGTGTTCCAGCTTCACTCCCGGTGCCGGAGCTCGGGCGTATAGCCGGCGTGCCTTGTCCGTCGCGGAGCGAATGCTGGCATCGTTGACCCCGCAGGCCCTCAAGATCCGAATGAGCGGTCGTACGACATCGCATACTGTCTTGTCAGATACCCGCGATACCCGCCGGGTAGATCGATTCACGGCATCCATCGAGCGCTCCCTGGGGCCCTTGGCGGCCCTCGTTGTTTGTGTCTTCAGCCGGCCGGCAGTCCTGGCGTCGGCGGTGGTATACTTTTGACGGAAAAATCGCACAGCCGTCGCTATCTTGCAACGGTTCGATTTCGGCAGGTAGTCCCGGTGGCTGCAGACCCTGGAACTCGCCCGGTAGTGGTTCGATATGCAGTCCGAATTCCGCGCCGCCCTCGCGTACATGTGTCGTCGGATCCTCTATCCGCTCGTGAGGATCCTCGTACGCTTCGGCGTGAGTGCGGGGGAGCTCAAATCGATCGTCGATAGCGTCTACGCGCATGCCGGCTCCGAATATCTCAAACATCAGGGTGAGCGAGTCTCGTATTCCCGGCTCGCGGTGATCACGGGCATCAACCGGAGTGTGCTTCCGGCGATCTTGGCCGCTCCCCGCGAAGGGGACTTCCGGCCGCGCAGCGGCACTCAGCTGCACCGTGCGGCCCGAGTGCTGACGGGCTGGCACGACGATCGAGACTTCCAGACTCAGGCCGGCGACCCTGCCGTCCTGTCCATCCACGGAGGGCAGCGAAGCTTCGATCAGCTCACGCGCCGTTATAGCGGCGGGGTCTATTACCGGACGATTCTCGCGGAGCTCGAGCGGGTGGGCGCCGTCAAGCGTGTCGGGAACCTGAACGTTCGCGCCGTACGTCGCTCAATCCGCGCCGGCGGGACGAGTGCCGAGTCGCTGTACTCGGCCGGCGAATTCGCTGGGGATCTGATGACGACGCTCGATCACAACCTCGCCGCTCGGTCGCACGAGCAGCTCCCGCTCAGGTCGCTCGTCTTACCGGCCGAGCTCAGGAGCGTTCCGCTGTTCCGGGCTCAGGTCGGGCGGCGCGCCGATGCGCTGCTCGAACAGATCGAATCTTTCCTGCAGTCGCATCGCCCGGAGCGCAGCCGCGAGCCCGCCGCTCCCGACGAGCACCATCGAGGTCTCGCGCTGGGAGCCGCGGTATTTGCCGTCATACGCGAGGAGGAACCGGCGGCAAAGGAGTCTGGAATGGAAGGCGCAGCGAACGGGGTCAGGCCCCGGGCGAGGCGCACGCGCGGTGCGCCGGACCGATAGCGCTTCGGACCCTAGTGGCTCCCCGCGAGCTCATCGCGGAGGGCCCGCCGCAGGATCTTGCCGACGTTCGTCTTGGGCAGCTGGTTCCGGAAATACACGTGCTTCGGCACCTTGTACCCGGTGAGCGATTTGCGGCAGAACTCGATGATGTCTTTCTCGGTGAGCTTCGGATCTTTTTTTACGACGAAGAGCGCGACCACTTCCCCCGAGTGCTCATCCGGTTGAGCGACCGCCGCCACCTCGAGAATCCCGGGGTGAGCGGCGGCGACCTCCTCCACCTCATTCGGGTACACGTTGAAGCCTGAGACGAGAATCATGTCCTTCTTGCGGTCCTGGATGTAGACATAGCCACGCTCGTCCATCCGTCCGATATCACCGGTCCGAAGCCACCCATCGGGTAGCAGCACCTTCGCGGTCTCATCGGGTCGGTTCCAGTAGCCGCGCATGACCTGCGGCCCGCGCACGCAGATCTCGCCCACCTCGTTGGTCGCCAGATCGCCTCCGCTATCGTCCTTGATGCTCACCTCGCTCGAGGGGATCGGAAGCCCGATCGAGCCGTTGAAGTCTTCGCCGGGCGGATTGATGCAGACGCCAGGGGAGGTCTCCGTCAGACCCCAAGCCTGGCTGAGTGGTTTTCCCGTCACGGCTTTCCACCGTGCAGCGACCGAGGACTGCACGGCCATGCCGCCGCCGAGCGTGATCTTGAGATGACTGAAATCGAGCCGGTCGAAGCCCTTCGTGTGGAGAAGCGCATTGAAAAGGGTGTTGACGCCGCTCAGATATGCGAAGGGGTACTTGCGCAGTTCTGCGACGAATGACGGAAGATCACGTGGATTCGTGATGAGCACGTCGTGCCAGCCGAGTCGCAGGAACACCATGCAGTTCGCCGTGAGTGCGAAGATGTGATAGAGCGGAATCGGCGTGATGAGCACGCTCGGCTCGCTCTCGCCGCCGGGAAGAAAAGCCTTTACCCAGGCTTCCGCCTGCAGGATGTTGGCGCAGATGTTGCCGTGGGTGAGCACGGCGCCCTTGGAGACACCGGTCGTCCCGCCCGTGTACTGCAGAAAAGCAACGTCCTGGTGATCGAGCGCGACGGGGTCGAGCCGCAACC
>JASHUC010000334.1 GCA_030040235.1 Gammaproteobacteria bacterium
CGAACGACATGCAGATGCGACCTCTCGGCAGGACGGGCGAGCGGCTCTCGGCGCTCGGCTTCGGGTGCATGGGGCTCGTCGGATGGTATGGGCCGCGCGACGATGCCGAGGCCCGCGCGACCTTGCTCGAGGCGATCGATCGAGGCGTGAACCATCTCGATACGGCCTCGAGCTATCAGGGTGGGGAGAACGAGCGCTTCGTCGGGTCGGTGATTCGCGGCCGGCGCGAGCGGGTATTCCTCGCCTCCAAGTTCGGCATCACGCGCACCGCCGACGGTACGCTCGCCATCGATAATCGGCCGGCCTCGGTGCGAGCGGCGGTCGCCGCGAGCCTCGAGCGCCTGGGGACCGAGCCGATCGACCTCTATTACCTGCACCGCATCGACCGCAGCGTGCCCATCGAGGAGTCGGTCGGCACACTCGCGGCGCTGGTCCGCGAGGGCAAGATTCGCTACATCGGCCTGTCGGAATGCAGTGCCGCGACGCTGCGACGCGCCTGCGCGGTGCATCCCATCGCCGCCGTTCAAAGCGAGTACTCGGTGTGGACGCGCGACCCGGAGGGCGGGGTGCTCGCCGCCTGTCGCGAGCTCGGCGTCGCGCTCGTCGCCTATAGCCCGCTCGGGCGGGGGTTTCTCGCCGGCAACTTCCAGCGCGCCGATGAGCTGCCGGCGCAGGATATCCGGCGCCACCAGCCGCGATTCCAGGGGCCGCACGCCGAGCACAACGCGCGGATCGCCGCGGCCTTGGGTGAGCTCGCGCGGCGCAAAGGTTGCACGGCCGCGCAGCTCGCCCTCGCCTTCCTGTTCGGACAGGGCGAGGACATTCTGCCGATCCCCGGAATGAAGCGCCGCGACCACCTCGAGGAGAATCTGGGCGCACTCACGATCGCGCTCTCGGACGCCGAGCGGGAGGCCCTGCGGGCACTCGTCGATGAGATCGGGGTGCGCGGCGAGCGCTACCCCGGTGCGATGCTCGGTGCGCTCGACGGGTGATGCGGCGCTACGGCTACTGCGGCGCTACTTGTACTGCAGCCCGAGCGCTTTGAGCTTCTCGCGCATCTCGTAGAGGTCGAGCCCGAGCTCGCCCGCGGCGAGCCGCTTGCGCTTGCCCTCCTCGGCGTCGATGCGCTTCTTGGCCGCCTGCGCAACCGTCGCGGCCTCGGCGCGCGCGACCACGACGACTCCGTCATCGTCCGCGACCACCACGTCTCCGGGCTCGATCCGCTGGGCCGCACAGACGATGGGCACGTTGACCGAGCCCAAGGTTGCCTTCACCGTGCCTTGGGCCGAGATCGCCCGGCTCCAGACCGGGAATTTCATCTCGGTGAGGGTTGCCACATCGCGCACACCGGCATCGATCACGAGTCCGCGCACGCCGTGTGCCCTGAGCGAGGTGGCGAGCAGATCGCCGAAATAGCCATCCGTGCATGGCGAGGTCGGTGCGACCACGAGCACATCCTCCGGGCGGCACACCTCTATGGCGACATGGATCATCCAGTTGTCACCGGGCGGCACGAGCACGGTGACGGCGGAGCCGCAGACGGTGGCGCCGGTGTAGATCGGTCGCATGTAGCTCGCGAGCAGCCCGGTGCGCCCCTGCGCCTCGTGCACCGTCGCGACGCCATAGCTGCCGAGCGCCGAAACCACAGCCGAATCCGCTCGCGCGATCTCGCGCACGACGATGTGCTTGCTCATCGGAGTTCTCCGGATCCGCGGGAAGATGGGCAGCTATAGTAATCGGCGCCGCCGGTGCCAACCACCCGCGAGCGGCGCTACTTGTCCGCCTTGGCCGGCAGGAGCTTCGCGGCCCGGTGCGCCCCTTTACCCTTGCCCTTGCTCTCGCTCTTGGCGACCACCGGCAGCGGTTTGAGCAGCCCATCGAGCGGCTGGAAGAGCGAATCGTACTTGTAGCCGAGCACCTCGATGTCCCAGCCCCCGAAACGGGAATTGAGCGCCTGCGCCTCCTGCTCGGTCGTCTTCGAGGAAGACTGCGCCTTGAGCTCGATGAAGCGTCGATCCCCGTCCTTGCGCCCCAGCACATCGACCGTGAGCCCATCGAAGGTCTGGAAGGTCGCATGGTCGGGGAAGGCCCCGGGGCTCGTGGACTTGTGGATGTCATCGAGCGTGAGGGAGGTGAGCGCGCTGGCCAGGGGGTTCGCGGCCGAAACGCTGGCAAGCTCCCGGCCCTTCGGCAGATCCGGCACCGTGAAGTCCGCCACCTTCGCCGAGGGTCGCGTGACGGTGTAGGCGGGGCCGGCCGCCGGGTGCTCCGCCACGTCCTTCACGCGGCTCTGCGAGACGTCGATGACGTTCTCATCGAGCCAGCGCCGGGGATCGGCCTCCGGGAGGATTTGGGGTGAGACGAGAAGGCTCTGCCCGGTGCCCGCGACCCGCACGAAGCTCGAGTCCGTCCCGGAGGGATTGCCCACGATGAGGCTCAGCGTCTTGCCCGGCTCGACCAGCTCGATGCGTGTACCGCCCGCCTTGGGCGAGCTCACATCCTCCACGCCGATCTCCGGATAGCTCGCCGGGTCCGTGGTCTTGTCCTCGACGACCTTGAGCTGTGCGAGGTCGAGGAGGAGCTTGCGCACGCGGCTTCCGTCGGCGGGGAATCCCCGCTCGAGGATGAGCCAGTCATTCGTACCCTTGCGCAGCGTCGTTCGCGTGCCGTCGCCCTTGTAGAGATGCACTTCGGTGATCGAGTTGACCGAGTGCTCGAGTCCGGGAAGGACGAGCTCGCCCGAGTGCTCCTGGTCGGAGGTCGGCTGGCGCGAGGAAACCCAGAGCGCGAGTGCGATCACCGCCACGCCGGCGGCGATCAGGACGGTAAGACGGCGCGAATTGAGCATCATGGGCTGGTGGAGGCGGACGCTGCGTCCGCGGTGTGCGATGAGCCGCGCGACGGGGGTGAGCCCGAGGGCGCGGAGGAGGCCGACTGCACCGCGGCGGAGGTCCGGCGGCGGCGCCTGCGCCACCCGAGGAGCAGCGCGATCGCGGCGAAGAGCGCCGGCACCACCACGATGTTGATGATCTTGAGGGTATTGCCGAGCCGGTCGATATCCTGATCGAGGCTCAGGCGCACCGCGCGCAGCTGCTTGCGGATGGTGAGCCGCTCCTGCTGGAAGTGATCGAGCTCCTGCTCCTGCTCGGGCGTGAGGATCAGCGCGGTCTTGTCGTTGCGCCGTGATTGAAGGGCGGTGAGCTTGTCCTCGGTCTGGTGCAGCTCGGTCTCGAGCTCCTGCTCCTTGGCGTGGAAGCGCGCATCGGCCTGCGCGCGCAGCTGCTCGACGCGCGTGAAGGGCCGGGTGAACGCCGCGCGCCCGCGCACGCTGATGAGGTCGTCGCTCCCCGAGAGGTTATCGAGCGCGTTGGCGACGAAGTCGCCGTTGTTCGCCCAGGGCTGCACGATGCGCTGGCCGAACAGGTTCTGCTCGCGCACCCAGAGGAAATCCCCGAGCATGTCGGTGTCGGCGACCACGACCAGATCGATGGGCTTCACCGAGGCCTTGAGCGCGGGCTCACCGGCGATCGGCTGCACGCCTGCGGGAGGTCCCCCCGGGAACGCGGACTTCACATCGCCCGTCACGCGGGCGGCGATGGTGTAGCGCTTGCCCGTCGGATGAAAGCCATCGAGCAGCGTCGAGGGATCCGACAGCATCACGAACCGCGAGGCCGGCAGCGGCTCCGATGCGGTGCTGGTTGAAAGCAGCGGCTCGAATCTGACGGTCGCGCCTTTCTTCGGCTCGAGGAAGCCGGCGGTCGCGACATTGATGTTGGAAAGGCCGGCGGTGATCACGTCCGTGTGATTGATGCTCGACTGGTCGAGCCCGAGGATGCCGATGTGGCGCACGGGAGCTCCGCCCTCGCGCATGGTGACGCTGAGCGCGTGATCGGCATCACCGATGATCTCGTGAGGATCGAAATTCACGCCCCACGCCGAGAGCAGCGGCTCCAGATGCGAGCTGTGATCGGCGGCGAGCGCGGCGAGCGGGTTCGAGGGATCGGCGCCCGCGCGGTCCTGCTCGGCGAGCGGATCGACGAAGGCGAGGATGTGGCCGCCGCGCAGGGCGAACTGGTCGATCGCGTACTCCGTGGCGGGGGAGAGATTCTTCGGATGCACGAGCACGAGGACGCTCACGTCCGGGTCGATGCGCGTGAGATGGGTGTCGAGCTGGCGCACGGTGAAGAGCTGCTGCGCCTGCTGAAGCACGACCCACGGTTCGGTCGGCTGCCCGCTCGCCGGGTCGAAGCCGCCTCCCATCGGCAGGCTCGAGAGCCAGCCGACCACGGGCTTGTTCGGATCCGCGAGCTGATAGACGACCTTCATCACGTCGTATTCGAGGAACTGCTCCTTGCTCGGATCGAAGAAGTCGATGGCGGCGTGACCGTCGGTCGAGTTGGTGCCGGCGAGGCCGAAGTACAGCGACTCGCCCGAGTTGCCGATCGGAACGGCGCGCACCCCGAGGTCCGTCGCCCGGTCCTCATCGTCGGAGAAGGGCTGCGGATCGACGATGTGCAGGCGCAGCTTGCCGTCGGAGCGGGCGGCGAGCTCCTCGAGCAAATCCTGCACACGGTTCGCGTAGGTCTTGATCTGCGGGACCTGATCGGCCGCCTGCGAGCTGTAGTAGAAGTACAGGTTGATCGGCTGCTTGAGGCTCTTGAGGATGCGGTTGGTGCCGGGCGCGGTGGTGTACAGATGATTCTGCGTGAGATCGATCTGCCAGCCGCGCAGCGCGTGATCGAGAAGGATGGTGAGGCCCGCGAAGATCAAAGCCAGCGCGAGCAGCGCACCTCCCCCGAGCGTGAGTCGTTTGTTCATGGCGGCACCGCAGCAGTTACTCGGCCTTGCGCATATCGAGCACGACGGCCGTCGCGATCAGAAAGTACGCGATGAGCATCACGAAGTAGATCACGTCGCGCAGGTCGAGAACGCCCTTCGCGATGGAATCGAAATGGGTCAGCAGCGACAGCGAGGCGATGGCATCGACGAGCGCCTGGGGCAGCCAGGCATGGAACGCATCGAGCACCATCGGGTAGCCCGCGAGCAGGAATACGAAGCAGGCGACCACGCCGAGGATGAAGGCGACCACCTGGTTGCGCGTGAGCGCCGACATGCACGAGCCGATCGCGAGGAACCCCGCGGCGAGCAGCAAACTGCCGGCGTAAGCGGCGAGGATCGCGCCATTGTCGGGCGAGCCGAGATAGTTGACGGTGATCCACAGCGGGAAGGTGAGCGCGAGGGCGATGCCCGCGAAGATCCACGCGGCGAGGAACTTGCCGAACACCGCCTGCCACAGTGTCACCGGCTGGGTCATGAGCAGCTCGATGCTGCCGCTCTTGCGCTCCTCGGCCCACAGGCGCATGGAGATCGCGGGAATGAGGAACAGATACAGCCAGGGATGGAAGTTGAAGAACGGGTCGAGATCGGCCTGTCCGCGCTCGTAGAAGCCGCCCAGGTAGAACGTGAACCAGCTCGCGAGCACGAGGAAGATCACGATGAAGATGTAGGCGATCGGTGTCGCGAAATAGCTGCCGAGCTCGCGGCGCATGATGATGCCCACGTTGCGCATGCGCGCAGCCCTCCTAGACGGTGATAGTACGGAAGACTTCGTCGAGCCGCCCCGATTCCAGGTGCAGCTCCTTGAGCGCCAGGCCGCGCCGAGCGGCAAGCTCGCTCACGGCCGGTAGAATCGTGGCGCCCGCCCGCGGCAGCGCCGTGAGCCGCGCTTCCCGATCGATCACCTCGACTTCGGCGACCGTGGGGAGCGAGGCGATTGCAGCGCGCATCTCGGCGAGCTGCTCGGCGCGCTCGAGACGGATCGACACCGCGTTGTGATAGCGCGACTGCGTCGCGAGGCCGTGCGGGGAGTCATCGGCGACGATGCGTCCGCGCGCGATGATGATCGCCCGGTTACAGACCGCGTCGACCTCCTCGAGGATGTGGGTGGAGATGACGATGATCTTGTCGCGCGACATCTCGTTGATGAGTGTGCGGACCTCGTGCTTCTGATTCGGGTCGAGCCCGTCGGTCGGCTCATCGAGGATCAGCACCGGCGGATTGTGCATGATGGCGAGCGCAAGGCCCACCCGCCGGCGAAAGCCCTTCGAGAGCGTCTCGACGCTCTGCTCGAGCACCGCCTCGAGCTGCAGTCGCCCGATCACATAATCGAGCCGCGAGCGGCGCGCACTGCCGAGGTCGCGCAGCTCCGCGACGAATTCCAGAAAGCCGCGCACCGTCATCTCGCCGTACGCGGGCGCTCCCTCCGGGAGATATCCGAGGGAGGACTTCGCGGCGAGTGCGTCCTCCACGACATCGTGCCCGCAGATGCTCGCGCGACCCGAGGTGGGCGTGATGAACCCCGCAAGCATCCGCATCGTGGTCGTCTTGCCCGCCCCGTTGGGGCCGAGGAAGCCGAGCACCTCCCCGGGGCGAACCTCGAAACTCACGTTATCCACCGCCGTGAGCGCGCCGTAGCGCTTGCAGAGCTGTTCGGTCTTGATCATGCGACTAGCCGGTCTGAGAAGGACGCTTGTAAGAAAGTTCCCCGCAGCGGGCGGATTCTAAGGGTGGAAGGCGCCAAAGTGCGAACCCGGTCACCCCGGGGCGCCGCACACCCGATCACCAGGGAGGACGCAGTGTGCGGTCGTGCGTCTGCCAATAAAGGATCACGAGGGCAGCGCCTGCCATCCCGCCGAGGTGCGCGAAGTGCGCGACGCCCGACTCGGTGCCGGTGACTCCGAGGACGAGCTCGAGCACCCCATAGAGGGTCACGAACAGCCACGCAGGCAAGGGGATGGGGATGGGCAGGAGAATCAGCCGCTGGCGCGGAAAGTAGTACGCGAAGGCGAGCAGCACGCCGAAGATCCCGCCCGATGCGCCGATGGTCGGCTCTTGTGTCCCCGACAGGTAGCTCGTCAGGAGCTGGATGCCGGCGGCGGAGAGCAAGCTCGCAAAGTACAGCACGAGAAATCGCCGGCTCCCCCAGTACTGCTCGATCGCGGGACCGAACATGAACAGCGCGAACATGTTGAAGAAGATGTGCGTGATGCTGCCGTGGAGGAAGGCATACGTCACGACCTGCCAGAGGTGGAAATTGGGGCCGATCGACCACAGCGCGAGGAGGAGGTCGTAAACGTGGCCGGTGAGCACCTGCAGCACGAAGACGGCGATGTTGGCGAGGATGAGATTGCGCGTCGCCGCAGGCAGGTTGAGCATCGGCCGATTTTACAAGGCCGCCGGGGCAGATCGCGCGCATCGTGCAATAATCATCCGTTCCAGCCCGGTGCTCGCTCCGAAGGGGAATGGCGCGGCAACGCCCTTCCTGGCAATGCGGCCGTCGGCCCGTCGAGTCCCCGGTTGGGCTACCTGCCCCCCTTGAGGCGGAGCGGGCAGCCTGAGTATGAGGAGGGGGATGATGGCCAAGCGCGCTTTCTACGGGTGGAAGCTGGTCGCCGCCTTCTGGGTGATCGTGTTCATCAATCTCGCGTTCGCGGCGTATGGCTCGCCGATCATGAACGCGGCGATGGCGCAGCAGATGCACCTCTCGCGCACGCTCGCCGGCCTGCCGTACTCGCTCTACATCCTCATGTCGGCCCTGCCGTCGGCGTTGATCGCCCTGCTCGTGCGCTGGATCGGGGTGCGCGGCACCGTCGTGCTCGGGAGTGTGCTGATCCTCGCCGGCTGCCTCATGATGGCGATCGTCGTGCACGGCGCGATCGGCGCGACCCTCGTGTTTGGGATCGTGATTGCATTCGGCGTCTGCGCCGGAGGGGTGTTCGGAACGCAGCCCGGCGTGATGCTGTGGTTCGTGCGCCAGCGCGGGCTTGCGATCGCTCTGGTTTATTCGGGCGGCGCCGTCGGGGGCCTCATCGCTCCGATGGTGCTCAACCGGGTCATCACCGCATCCGGCGGCAACTGGCGCGCCGGATGGTGGCTCTACGCAGCGCTCGCGGTGCTCTCCACGTCGATCGCGGCCGTCTTCATTCGCGAGCGGCCGTCGGATCTCGGGCAGGAGGCCTACGGTGCCGACGCTGCATCGCAGGCCTCCGGTACGGCGGCGGTCGTCGCCGCCAAGCGCCCGGCATTCATCAGTCAGGAGCGCTGGACCTTCCCCGAGGTGATGCGCTCGGGCCGGTTCTGGATCATGGTGCTCGCACTTTGCGGCGGCAGTGCGGGCTACACGCTGTTCCTCGCCCAGGGCGTGCTGCACCTCAAGGATCTCGGCTTCGACTCCACGCAGGCGGCCCTCGCCGTGGGCGTGACGACGGGATCGGCCCTGATCGGCAAGGCGCCGCTCGCCCTATTCGGCGATCGCCTCGATCCACGGTTCATCTGGGCGATCACCTCGGCGGTGTTCGGCCTCGGGCTGCTCCTCGTGATTCACCCTCACACCATGCTCGAGGTGTACCTGTTCTCGCTCTGCGTCGGCATCGGGTTCGGCGGCGGCATCGTCGGCATGATGACGACACTCGGCAACTACTATGGGGCGGCGGTCTTCGCGGCCGCCGCCGGTGTGGGCGCGGCGCTCAACACCATTATCAGCTTCTTCGCCTCCAACATCGGCGGCATGGTATATGACAGACTAGGCAGTTACGCGCCGACATTCATTGGTCTTGCGGCATGGTGCTTTGCGGGCGCGGTCGCCCTGATCTGCGTGGGGCGGCCCGCGCGCCGCGCATCGGCCACCTCCGGCGTCGTGCCGGTAAACGGTTGAAGCCGAGTGAAACGAAGGGGCCCATGGTCAGAGAAGGTGATCTGCTGTGGACGCCGACTGAGGATTGGGTGCGGCGAGCCAATCTCACGGCGTACATGCATTGGCTTGCGCGCACGCGCGGCCTCGAATTCGCAAGCTACGATGAGCTGTGGCGCTGGTCCGTCACCGACCTCGAGGGCTTCTGGGCTTCGATCTGGGAGTACTGCCGGGTAAAGGCCTCCGCGCCCTACGAGCGGGTGCTCGGGCGGCGCGAGATGCCGGGCGCCGAGTGGTTTCCCGGGGCGCACCTCAACTACGCCGAGCATGCACTGCGCCATGAGCGCCCGGGCGCGGACGCCGTGTACCACCTCACCGAGCGCACGCCCCTGAGGCGCATGAGCTGGGAGGAGCTCGCAGGCGCGGTGCGCGTGCTCGCGACGCAGCTGCGCAAGCTCGGTATCCGTCCCGGTGACCGGGTGGCCGGTTACCTGCCGAACATCCCCGAGGCGCTCATCGCGCTGCTCGCCACGGCGAGCATCGGGGCGATCTGGACGAGCTGCGGTCCGGAGTTCGGAACGCGCGGAGTGCTCGACCGCTTCACCCAGCTCGCACCCAAATTGCTCTTCTGCGTGGACGGGTACCAGTACGCCTCCCGGCCGTTCGACCGCCGGGGCGAGCTCGCCAAGATCATCGAGGCGCTCGACTCGCTCAAGCACGTCGTCTGCCTGCCGTATCTGTACGCGGACGAGCGCAAGCCGCTCTCCAAGCACACGCTGTTCTGGGACGAGCTCAACGCGGGCCCTCCCGTTCCGGCGGCCGAATTCCGCTACGAGCAGGTGCCGTTCTCGCACCCGCTCTGGATCCTCTTTTCCTCGGGTACGACGGGCCTTCCGAAGGCGATCGTGCACAGCCACGGGGGCATCCTCATCGAGCAGCTGAAGGCGCTCAATTTCCAGATGGACATGCGTCCCGGCGAGCGGCTGTTCTTCTACACGACGACCGGCTGGATGATGTGGAATTTCCTCGTGAGCTGCCTGGTCGCGGATGTGTGTCCCGTCCTCTACGACGGCAGCCTCATGCATCCCGAGCCCGACTCGCTCTTTCGGATGTACGAGGAGTCCGGGGCCGCGATGATCGGGGCCAATCCCGGCTACGTGGCTCTGCTCGAGAAGGCGGGCATCGTGCCGCGCAAGAGCTTCAAGCTCGAGCACCTGCGCTCGGTGATGCTCGCCGGCTCGCCGGTCACTCCCGAGGTCATGGACTGGTTCTACCGCAACGTCAAGCAGGACCTCTGGGTACAGAACGGCAGCGGCGGCACCGACATCTGCTCCGCCTTCGTTGCCGGAGTGCCGATCCTGCCCGTGCGTGCCGGGGAGATCCAGGCGCGCATGCTGGGGGTGGACGCCGATGCCTTCAACGAGCAGGGCGAGAGCGTCGTGAACCAGGTCGGCGAGCTCGTGATCAAGAAGCCGATGCCCTCGATGCCCGTCTTCCTGTGGAACGATCCGCACTTTGAGCGCTATCGGGAGTCGTATTTCCACGACTTCCCGGGGGTGTGGCGCCAGGGGGATTTCTTCCGCATCAACGAGCGCGGCAGCTGCTTCGTGCTGGGTCGATCCGATGCCACGCTGAACCGCCACGGCGTGCGCATCGGCACCGCGGAGATCTACCGCTCGCTCGCGCTGCTCCCCGAGCTCGACGATTCGCTGATCGTGAACCTCGATCTGCCGGGCGGAAGGTTCTTCATGCCGCTGTTCGTCAAGCTGCGTGACGGCATCGCTCTGGATCGCGCGCTCGAGGACAGGATGCGTGCCAAGCTGCGCGCGGAGTATTCCCCGCGGCACGTCCCGGACCGGATCTACCAGGTGCCCGACATCCCGTACACGCTCACCGGCAAGAAGATGGAGGTGCCGGTACGGCGCATCCTCGCGGGCGTTCCGCTCGCCAAGGCGGCCAACCGTGATGCGGTCGCCAACCCCCAGGCGCTCGACTTCTTCATCGAGTATGCGCGCACGCAGAGGGACTATTCGATGTCCGCCGGCAGCGCTTGATAGACTACGGACCGTCAGATCGAGGCCGCGTCCGCCCGATCCGGGCGCGCCGGCCGCTCACCCGGAGACCACGATGGAACAAGTGCAACTTCTGATCGGCGACCGCGACGTGTCGGCCAGGAACTCGGCGACCTTCAACCGCCAGAACCCCATCTCGGGAGAAGTCGCGAGCCGAGCCGCGGCGGCAACACCCGAGGACGCCAAGGCTGCGGCGGATGCCGCCTGGAAAGCCTTCCCCAAGTGGTCATCGACCGGTCCCAACGAGCGCCGCACGAAGCTCAACAAGGCGGCGGATCTTCTCGAGGCGAAGGCCGGCCAGTTCGCAACGCTGATGCTCGCCGAGACCGGCTGCACGATGGGATGGGGGCATTTCAACGTTCATTTCGGCGCGCTGCTGCTGCGCGAGGCCGCAGCGATGACCACGCAGATCCTGGGCGAGGTCGTGCCCTCCGATGTGCCGGGCGTGCTCGCCATGGCACTGCGCCAGCCGGTCGGCGTGGTGCTCGGGATTGCGCCGTGGAACGCGCCCGTGATCCTCGGCGTGCGCTCGATCGCGATGCCCCTCGCCTGCGGCAACACGGTGGTGCTCAAGGCCTCCGAGGTGTGCCCGGCGACGCACCGCCTGATCGGCACGGTGCTCAAGGAAGCCGGGTTGGGCGAGGGCGTCGTGAACGTCATCACCCACGATGCGAAGGATGCGGGTGCGGTCTCCGAGGCTCTGATCTCCCACCCGGCCGTCCGGCGCGTCAACTTCACCGGCTCGAGCCGCGTCGGCAAGATCGTCGCGCAAACGGCGGCGAAATACTTGAAGCCCGTGCTGCTCGAGCTCGGCGGCAAGGCCCCACTCGTGGTGCTCGACGATGCGGATCTCGATGCCGCGGTGAGCGCGACCGTGTTCGGCGCCTTCGCCAACCAGGGGCAGATCTGCATGTCCACCGAGCGGGTGATCGTGCAGGAGAAGGTCGCCGATGAATTTGCGCAGAAGCTCGCCAAGCGCGTCGCTGCCTTGCCGGTCGGTGATCCGCGCGAGGGCGAGTTCGTGCTCGGCTCGCTCGTCGGGCGCCCGACGGTCGATCGCGTCGAGAAGCTCGTGTCCGAGGCCGTTGCGGCCGGCGCGAAAGTGCTCGCAGGCGGTGAGAAGACCTCCGGCACGATCATGAAGGGCATCGTGGTGGACAAGGTGACGCCCCAGATGGCGCTCTTTCGCGAAGAGTCCTTCGGTCCGCAGGTCTCGATCACGCGCGTCAAGACGGTGGACGAGGCGGTCGCCCTCGCCAACGATACCGAGTACGGCCTGTCGGCTGCGGTGTTCACGCGCGATCTGGCGAAGGGCATCGAGATCGCCAAGCGCATCGACACCGGGATCTGCCACGTCAACTCGCCGACGGTCCAGGACGAGGCGCAGATGCCGTTCGGCGGGGTGAAGAACTCGGGCTACGGCCGCTTCGGCGGCCGGGCCGGGGTCGATGCGTTCACCGAGCTGCGCTGGATCACGGTACAGACGGGACCGCGACACTATCCGTTCTAGGGGATTTGCACATGGACCTCGAGCTCAAGGGCCGCAAGGCCATCGTCACCGGCGCAACGCACGGCATCGGTCTTTGCATCGCGCAGCAACTCGCGGACGAGGGCGTGAATGTCGCCATCTGCGCGCGCACCGCGGCCAACGTCGAGCGCACCGTGAAGGAACTCAAGCAGAAGGGCGTTCAGGCGATCGGCAATGCCGTCGACGTGACCCAGCGCGATCCCTACATCGACTGGATCAAGAGCGCCGCCGAGCGGCTCGGCGGCCTCGACATCTTCGTCTCAAACACCACCGGTACCCCCGGAATT
>JASHUC010000335.1 GCA_030040235.1 Gammaproteobacteria bacterium
GGGCTGGTCCACACCGTGACCAAGCTGCGCGGCTATCGCCAGGACATCATCGACGAGCGCGCGGGCGAGAGCATCGCGGGGGTCCTCGTCGAGGAATCCGGTGCGCCGGTCATCCTGATCGTTCGAGTCAGGGTGGAGGGCGAGAAGATCAGCGAGCTCGAGCTGGTCGCCACCCGCAGCCGCGCGGAGGGTCTGAGCTTCACCATCGACACCTTGAACGCGCCCAGCGAGGAGATGAACTTCGTGCCGCACCCCTCGCAGCTCGCGACACGCGAGCAGGCGATCGAGATCGCCCTGCACTACCCGAAGGGCCTGAACTCTGCGGAAACCTTCGCTTCGGTGGGAACGCCGTTCGCACCGGGCACCAGGCGCGTCGAGAACGGCGCGGTGATGGCGGGGCCCGACTGCGTGTTCAGCCCCACCTGCAAGGACATCGCCACGCAATCGCTGCGGATCTTCAAGCGCCTCGGCCACGTCACCGTGCGTTCCATCTACGTGGATGAGCGGATGGGCATCGTCGTGCTGCGCCTTTCCTGGAACGTGCGCGGTCCGGGTTCCGACAAGCTCACGGCGTTCGAGCTGTTCAAGGTCTACGACGGGGAGATCCACAAGGTCGAAGCCTTCATCCGGCTATTTCCTCCGGAGCTCGAACTGGGTGGATGGCCGGTGACGGTCAGTCAGCCGTACGAGCGCTGATGCCGGATTTGCCGAACAGCATCTGTAGCAGGTACGCTGCGGCCGCGACTCCGGTCTTGCACGCACTGCGCGGCGCCGGTGGATTTCTTCGCGGGGGGAACCTGATGCGTCGATTGATCTTGGGTCTGGTCGTTGCGGCCGGTGTGACCGCGTGCACCACTCCAGCCCCCACGGGCACATCCGGTTCGAGCACAACCGCTGCGGGTGCCAGGCACAACCCCAACGATGTCGAGTGGACGCAGCACGGAGGCAACCCGGACGGGCAGTTCTATAGCAAGCTCGACCAGGTGAACGTCGACAACGTCGGGCAGCTGGGACTTGCCTGGTATGCGAACATCCCCGAGCGCGGCGGCTACCAGAGCACACCGCTGGTGATTGACGGGGTGCTCTACATGACGGCTCCGTGGAGCAGCCTCTACGCTTTCGACGCGAAGACCGGCAAGCAATTGTGGAAGTTCGACCCGCAGGCGCCGCGCGAGATCGCCGCCACCTCGATCTGCTGCAACATCTCCAACCGCGGCGCGGCCTATGCGGACGGCAAGATCATCTGGGGCACCATCGACGGGCGCCTGATGGCAGTGGATGCGAAGACCGGCCATAAGGTCTGGGAAGCGCGCGTCGCGGATCCGAAGCTGCAGTACTCGATCACCGGCGCGCCGCGCATCGGCGATGGCCTGGTGTTCATCGGCGTGGGCGGTTCGGAGTTCTACACCCGAGGCTTCCTCGTCGCGTACGACGTGAAGACCGGCAAGCGGGTCTGGAAGTTCTACACCGTGCCGGGCGACCCCTCGAAGGGCCCGGACGGTGAGGCGTCCGATGACGTGATGCCGATGGCCGCCAAGACCTGGCACGGCAAGTGGTGGGAGAAAGGCGGTGGCGGCAGCACGTGGGACGGCATCATCTACGATCCGCAGACGGACCTGGTGATCTTCGGCACCGGCAATGGCATCCCGTGGCCGGCCGACCTGCGTTCGCCGGGCGGGGGCGACAACCTCTTCATCTCCTCAATCATCGCGGTGCATGCGAAGACCGGCAAGTACAAGTGGCACTACCAGGCCACGCCGATGGACGGCTTCGACTTCGACAACACCGCACCGCTGACGCTCGCGGACATCACCGTCGATGGCCAGCGCAAGCACGTGGTGATGCAGGCGCCAAAGAACGGCGTGTTCTACGTGATCGAGGCCGCCACCGGCAAGGTGGTGTCAGCGGATCCGTATGTACCGAAGATCAACTGGGCGCTGGGCTTCGACAAAGCGCATAACTGGAAGCCCATCCTCAATCCGGAAGCCAACTACGGCAAGACCGGCAAGGGTTTCTGGGTGCTGCCTTCGCAGGCGCACGTGTGGCAACCGCAGTCGTTCAATCCGCAGACGGGCCTGGTGTACGTGCCGACGCGCCGCAGCGTGGGTTCGTTCTACGCCGAGAAAGGCGGCCGCATCCTGGGCAACCAGATGGTGGACGTCAGCATGTTTCATAGGCCGGAAGGCAAGCGGCCCGAGGTCGAGAACCCCGGTGCCTACCTGCTGGCTTGGGATCCGGTGGCCCGCAAGGTGGCCTGGGAGCAGCGCGAAGGCAGCGGCAACGCCGGCACGCTCACGACCGCAGGCAACCTCGTATTCCAGGGCACGCCAGGGAAGAAGTTCTCGGCGTTTCGCGCCGACACGGGCGAGAAGGTGTGGTCGGTCGACGCCCAGGGCAACGTCGTGCCGGACCCAGTGACGTACTCGATCGACGGCGTGCAGTACATCGCGGCGATCTCCTCGGCGAGCACCGGCTTTGCCGCCGCCGCCGGCACCAACCACCTGCTGGTGTACAGGCTCAACGGTACCGTGCAGCTGCCGCCGGCTCCACCGCCGGTGCCGCAGGTGCTCAACCCGCCGCCCGACTTCGGCGACGCGGCGATGCACGCGCGCGGCCAGGACCTCTACCAGCGCAACTGCAGCGGCTGCCACGAGGGTGGGCGCCTGTTCAGTGGCTTCCCGGATCTCAACTACACGATCGCACTCAACAACGCCCCTCTATTCAAGGCCATCGTGGTCGATGGCGCGCTCGCCGAGAACGGCATGATCTCGTTCAAGAATTCACTGAAGGCGGAGGATGCAGAGGCGATCCGCTCTTTCCTCGTCGCGCGCGCGAACGAGCTCAAGCGACACCCGCCGCGGATGTTCGGGCGGGGTGGTCGTGGTGGCCCGCCTCCGGGGGCTGGCCCGCCCGCTTCGGGTGGTCCACCGCCTGGGCCGAGCGCGCACCAGTAGGTGCGACCGACGCTGTACCCGTTGCCATCGCGCAAGCTCGCACTCCAGGTCGGTGGATGGACCGCGGCGGGGCTGTTCTTCTTCAGCCAATCGGCCACCCGGAGCCTTATCGAGCGCAATCCGGCGCTGTGGTGGGGAACGCTTGCCCATTATCTGATAGGCGTCTATGTCGTCGCGCTCCTCGCGCCGGTCATCCTCTGGCCTTCCCGGCGACTGCCGATCGAAAGGGCCATCTGGCTCAGGCGCAGCGGTCTTCACCTCCTTCTTAGCATCATCTTCTCGTTCCTGATTCTCGCGCTCGCCGCCGCGAATGACTCGCTCACCAGCTTGCTGCAGGGTTCGCCGCATGCGTTCTGGGACACCTACCGCTCAATGCTCATCTGGAACTTCCATGCGGGTGTCACTCTCTACTGGCTCCTGGTGGGTGGCGACCACGCCCTGCGCTATTACCGCAAGTACCGGGATGGCGAGAAGGAGAGATTACGGCTGGCGTTGCGGGCATCGGAGCTGCAGCAGCAGCTCACCGGCGCCGAGCTCCAAGCGCTCAAAGCGCAGCTACATCCGCACTTCCTGTTCAACACGCTGAACGCCGTCATGGTCCTGGTGCGGCGCGGTCGAGCGGAAGAAGCAGAGAGAACGCTCGGGCTCCTGAGCGCTCTCCTCCGATGCGTCCTGGAGGATATCCAATCGCACGAGGTTCCCCTTCGCCGCGAGCTCGACTTCCTACGTCTCTATCTGGCGATAGAGCAGGTCCGGTTCGGAGACCGATTGCGCGTCGAAACGCTCATCGAACCCGAAACGCTGGATGCCGCGGTGCCGCACCTGTGTCTACAGCCGCTCGTCGAGAACGCGATCCGCCACGGCATCGGACAAAGCTCGTCGGCCGGGCAGGTTTCGATTCGTACGCAGCGCACAGACGGCCGGCTGGAGATCTTCATCGACGATGATGGCCCTGGGATGCGCGCAACGCCAGGCAATGGGCTCGGACTTGCGAATGTTCGCAACCGCCTCGCGCATCTCTATGGCGCCTCAGGCCTGCTGCAGGTGGCAAACAAGGTCGGTCGCGGCGTACGGGCGGCGTTGTCCATTCCCTATCGTGACGCTGGCGGCGGTTGCGAGGCCCGCCGGGAGGCGATTCATGTCACTGAAAGCATTGCTGGTTGATGACGAGCCGCTCGCCCGCGAGGGTCTGCGCGATCTGGTTTCGCGGGACCCGGAGTTCGCGGCCATCCACGAAGCACGAGACGGGCGCGAAGCGGTCGCCGCGATTCAGACGCTTCACCCTGATCTGGTGTTTCTCGACATCCAGATGCCGGAAATGGACGGCTTATCCGTGTTACGTGAGATCGGCATTGTGGCGCCGGTCACCGTCTTCGTGACGGCCTACGATCGCTACGCCATCGATGCCTTCGAGTTCAATGCAGTGGACTACCTGCTGAAGCCCGTAACGGGCGACCGATTTGCGCTGGCGCTCGCACGCGCCAAGAAGCGGCTGCACTCTGGCCTGCCGCAGGATGCGAACCAACGGATACTGATGCTCATTGAGCAACTCGCCGCGCCGCGACACTTTCTTGAGCGCATTGCCGTTCGATCTGCGGGCAAGACGGTACTCGTCGACGTAGATGATATTCGGTGGATTCGGGCTGCGGAAAACTACGCCGAGTTGAATGTCGGTCGCGCCACGCATCTGCTCCATGTCACGATGAACGCGCTGGAGCGTTCGCTCGATCCGGCGGTGTTCGTGCGCATCCATCGTTCGATCATCGTGAATATCGGCCACGTAGAGGAGCTGCGACCGGTAGCGCACGGCGAGTACATCCTGACGCTGCGCAACGGCGAACGTATGAAGTCCTCGCGAGGTTATCAGGAGCGGATGAGGGCGCTTGTCTCGAATCCATTCTGACCTCCGCCCGCGGACTCCCCGGCGGGCACAGCCGCAGTGGTCCATCGGTCCGGCCGACGATCCACCCTGAAGAGCCGTTCGTCCATCCGGGGAGCCGACTCGTCAAATCACCATTTCCCCTGCTCATCGCCGGGTCACACTGCCGGTGTCATGCCGCTCAGGGGAGGGGAATCAATGGGCCGGATCAGGGTGTGCGACGTGCTTCTGGTCGTGGG
>JASHUC010000336.1 GCA_030040235.1 Gammaproteobacteria bacterium
TGTCGCCCGAGTTGAGCGTTCCGGAGTACACGCGGAAGAAGGTGAGATTCCCGACGAAGGGGTCGTTCAGGATCTTGAACGCGAGCGCCGAGAACGGCGCGCCGTCGTCCGCCTTGCGCGTGATCGGCTCGCCGCGCTGGTCGATGCCCTTCACCGCCGGCATGTCCAACGGCGAGGGCATGAACTCGATGGTCGCGTCGAGCACCGCCTGCACGCCCTTGTTCTTGAATGCCGAGCCGCACATGCACAGGCAAATCTCGTTCTTGAGCGAGCGCTCGCGCAGCCCGCGCCGGATCTCGGCATCGGAGAGCGTGCTCTCCTCGAGGTACTTGTGGAGCAGCTCCTCGCTCCCCTCGGCCGCCGCCTCGATCATCTTGCCGCGATACTCCTCGGCCTGGGCGAGGAGTGCGGGTGGAATCTCGCGGTACTCGAAGCGCATCCCCTGGGTCTCCATGTCCCAGTAGATGGCCTTCATGCGGATGAGGTCGATCACCCCTTCGAAGCCGTCCTCGGCTCCGATCGGCAGCTGGATCGCAATGGGGTTGCCCCGCAGCCGCTCGCGGATCTGCTGCACGCAGCGCAGGAAGTTGGCCCCCGCGCGGTCCATCTTGTTGACGAAGGCGATACGCGGCACACCGTAGCGGTTCATCTGCCGCCACACGGTCTCCGACTGCGGCTGCACGCCCGAGACGGCGCAGAAGACCGCGATCGCGCTGTCGAGCACGCGTAAGGAGCGCTCCACCTCGATCGTGAAGTCCACGTGGCCGGGCGTGTCGATGATGTTGATGCGGTGTTCGGGGAAGGTGTTGTCCATGCCCTTCCAGAAGCAGGTGGTCGCCGCCGCGGTGATGGTGATGCCGCGCTCCTGTTCCTGCTCCATGTAATCCATGACCGCAGCACCGTCGTGCACCTCCCCAATTTTGTGCGAGACGCCGGTGTAGAACAGGATGCGCTCGGTCGTGGTCGTCTTCCCGGCGTCGATGTGCGCCGAGATCCCGATGTTCCGATAGCGCTCGATGGGCGTTGAGCGGGGCACTTTCAGTCCTAGGTCAAAAAATGGGTGAGAAGCCTCGCGCTCGAGGCGCCTCGTCACCGCGCGCTGCCCGCGCGGAGGCTGACCGCAGAGGGCTGCGGCGCCCTCGAGACGGCCTACCAGCGATAGTGGGCGAACGCCTTGTTGGCCTCCGCCATGCGATGCGTGTCCTCGCGCTTGCGCACGGCGGCGCCCCGATTCTCCGAGGCATCCATCAGCTCGTGGGCAAGGCGAAACGCCATGGATTTCTCCGAGCGTGCGCGGGCGGCTTCGATGACCCAACGCATCGCCAGTGTCTGGCGGCGAGTCGCCCGAACTTCAACCGGAACCTGGTACGTCGCACCGCCCACGCGGCGGGATTTCACCTCGACGACCGGCTTGACGTTGTCGAGCGCGACCGATAGCACCTCGATCGCCTCCGGGCCTTTCTTGCCCGTCTTCTCGGCGATCCGGTCGAGCGCTCCATAGATGATGTGCTCGGCCGCGGACTTCTTCCCGTTCTTCATGATGACGTTCATGAACTTCGCCAGCATGAGGTTGCTGAACTTCGGGTCGGGAAGAATCTCACGTACCGGAGCTTGAGCTCGACGCGACATCGCATCTCCTCGCGAATCACTTCTGGCGCTTGGCGCCGTACTTCGAGCGACCTTGCTTGCGCTCACCCACCCCGGCGCAATCGAGAGTCCCGCGGACGGTGTGGTAGCGCACGCCGGGTAAGTCCTTCACGCGGCCGCCGCGGATCAAGACCACCGAGTGCTCTTGAAGGTTGTGGCCCTCGCCGCCGATGTAGCTCGTCACCTCGTAGCCGTTGGTGAGCCGCACGCGGCATACCTTGCGCAGGGCCGAGTTCGGCTTCTTCGGGGTGACGGTGTAGACGCGGGTGCACACGCCGCGCTTCTGGGGCGCGGCACCGAGCGCCGGCACCTTGGTCTTCTCGGCCGGAAGCCGGCGGGGTTGGCGGATGAGCTGACCGGTTGTCGCCATGGTTGCGAAATCGCTCGACGGGGCTATCAGATGAAACACCGGGCCGCCCCTTCGAAGACGGCCCGGTGCTTACGGAATCACTGCTTCCGATCCAGCATGCATCGGGCTGGACCGAGAAAGGCGGGCGATTCTAGGTAGCGACCCTCATCGTGTCAACCGCTGTTGCGGTGCACTCGCTCAGGTCGCCTGACTGCTCTCTTCCTCGCCGACGCTCGACTCCTCCATGTCGGGGAGGCCGCCCCCCACGTCCATGAAGCTGCGCCGCTCGACGGTCTCGGGCTTGCGGCGGCGATGCGCGTGGGCCGCAAAGCCCGTCCCGGCCGGGATGAGCCGCCCGACGATGACGTTCTCCTTGAGGCCCCGCAGATCGTCCTTGAGGCCACGGACCGCAGCCTCGGTGAGAACGCGGGTGGTCTCCTGGAACGAGGCGGCCGAGACGAACGACTCGGTCGCGAGGGAGGCCTTGGTGATGCCGAGCAGCACCGGCTGCAACCGCGCAGCGGTCTTGCCCTCCTGCTCCACCCGGTCGTTGAGGTCGAGCGCGCGGGAGCGGTCGAGCTGCTCACCGCGCAGCAGCGCGGTATCGGCCGCCTCGAGCACCTCCACCTTCCTCAGCATCTGGCGAATGATCACCTCGATGTGCTTGTCGTTGATCTTCACGCCCTGGAGGCGATAGACGTCCTGGATCTCGCGCACGAGGTAGTTGGCGAGCGCCTCGACGCCCTGAAGCCTCAGGATGTCGTGCGGGTTCGGCTCGCCATCGGCGATCACCTCGCCGCGCTCCACGGTCTCACCTTCGAACACGTTGAGCTGGCGCCATTTCGGAATCAGCTCCTCGTACTTCTCGCCATCATCGCTCGTGATGATGAGGCGCCGCTTGCCCTTGGTCTCCTTGCCGAAGCTCACGGTGCCGGTCTTCTCGGCGAGGATCGCCGGGTCCTTGGGCTTGCGCGCCTCGAAGAGGTCGGCCACGCGCGGCAGACCGCCCGTGATGTCGCGGGTCTTGGAGGACTCCTGCGGGATGCGCGCGATCACGTCACCGACCGAGACCTTCGCGCCGTCCTCGAGGCTCACGAGAGCGCCCGGGGGCAGCGTGTAGACCGCCGGAATCTCGGTGTTCGCGAACGTGACCTCCTTGCCCTTCGCATTGACGAGCTTGATCGTCGGGCGCAGGTCCCGCCCGCCGCGCTGCTTGGTGTCGAGCACCACGGTGCTCGAGAGCCCCGTCACCTCATCGACCTGCGAGGTAACCGTGAGCCCGTCGATGAAGTCCTGGAACTTGAGGAAGCCCGCGACCTCGGTGACGACCGGGTGGGTATGCGGATCCCAGGTGGCGACCACCTGGCCGGCACTCACCCCATCGCCTTCCTTCACCGTGATGACCGCGCCGTAGGGAATCTTGTAGCGCTCGCGCTCGCGGCCGTAATCGTCCACGACGCCGATCTCGCCCGAGCGCGAGACCGCGACCAGATGGCCCTTCTCGTGCTGGACGGTCTTGATGTGATGGAAGCGCACGACCCCCTTGTTGCGCACCTCGACGCTCGAGGCGGCAGCAGCGCGTGAGGCCGCACCACCGATGTGGAAGGTGCGCATCGTGAGCTGCGTGCCGGGCTCGCCGATCGACTGCGCGGCGATGACGCCCACCGCCTCGCCGATCGAGATCAGCCGCCCGCGCGCAAGATCGCGCCCGTAGCAGCGCGAGCACACCCCGTAGCGCGTCTCGCAGGTGATGGGGGAGCGGACCATCAGCTGATCGATGCCTTCGGCCTCGAGCTCGCGCACGAGCTTCTCATCGAGAAGCGTTCCCTCCTCGATCAGCACCTCCTCGGTGCCGGGCCGCATCACCGACTGCGCGAGCACTCGCCCGAGGACGCGCTCGCCCAGGCCCTCGACGACATCGCCGCCCTCGACGAGCGGGGCCATCGCAAGGCCCTGATGCGTTCCGCAATCGATCTCGGTCACGACGAGATCCTGCGCGACATCGACGAGCCGGCGCGTGAGATAGCCCGAGTTCGCCGTCTTGAGCGCCGTATCCGCCAGGCCCTTGCGGGCGCCGTGCGTGGAGATGAAGTACTGCAGAACGTTCAGCCCCTCGCGGAAGTTCGCGGTGATCGGGGTCTCGATGATCGAGCCGTCGGGCTTGGCCATGAGGCCGCGCATGCCGGCGAGCTGACGGATCTGGGCCGCCGAGCCGCGGGCGCCCGAGTCGGCCATCATGAAGATCGAGTTGAAGGACTTCTGCTTCTGCCGGTGGCCCTTGACGTCGGTTGCCTCCTCGCTCCCGAGCTTCTCCATCATGGCCTTGGCGACCTGGTCGTTGGCGCGCGACCAGATATCGACGACCTTGTTGTAGCGCTCGCCGTTGGTCACCAGACCCGAGGCGTACTGATCCTGGATCTCCTTCACCTCACGGTCGGCCGCGGCGACGAGCTTGGTCTTCTGCTCCGGGATGACGATGTCGTCGATGCCGAAGGATACCCCGGCGCGCGTCGCGTAGTAGAAGCCGGTGTACATGAGCTGGTCGGCGAAGACCACGGTCTCCTTCAACCCAAGCGTGCGGTAGCACGCGTTGATCGTCGCGGAGATCGCCTTCTTGGTCATGTCCTGATTGACGAGATCGAAGGACAGACCGCGCGGCAGGATCTCGAACAGGAGCGCACGTCCGACGGTCGTCTCGACGTTGCGGGTGCGCTCGGTGAGGGTCACCGTCGCCCCGGGGACGTACTTGGTGCCCTCGGGCGGGAGGTGCTCGGTCATGCGCACCCGCACGCGGGCCTGCAGCTCGATCGAGCGGCTCTCGTAGGCCCGATGCACTTCGTGCACGTCGGAGAAGGCCATGCCCTCCCCGCGCGCCCCGACGCGCTCGCGCGTCATGTAGTAAAGCCCGAGCACCACGTCCTGAGAGGGCACGATGATCGGATCGCCGTTCGCGGGCGAAAGGATGTTGTTCGAGGAGAGCATGAGTGCCCGCGCCTCGAGCTGTGCCTCGAGGGAGAGCGGCACGTGCACGGCCATCTGGTCGCCGTCGAAGTCCGCGTTGAACGCGGTGCAGACGAGCGGGTGCAGCTGGATCGCCTTGCCCTCGATGAGCACCGGCTCGAACGCCTGGATGCCGAGGCGGTGCAGCGTCGGTGCACGGTTGAGAAGCACGGGATGCTCGCGGATCACCTCCTCGAGGATGTCCCACACCTCCGGGCCCTCGCGCTCGACCAGGCGCTTGGCGGCCTTGATGGTCGAGGCCTCGCCCCGCAGCTGCAGCTTCTGGAAGATGAAGGGCTTGAAGAGCTCGAGCGCCATCTTCTTCGGCAGCCCGCACTGGTGCAGGCGCAGCGTCGGGCCCACGACGATCACCGAGCGGCCCGAGTAATCGACGCGCTTGCCGAGCAGGTTCTGGCGGAAGCGCCCCTGCTTGCCCTTGATCATGTCGGCCAGGGACTTGAGCGGGCGCTTGTTGGAGCCGGTGATGGCGCGGCCGCGGCGGCCGTTATCGAGCAGGGCGTCCACCGCCTCCTGGAGCATGCGCTTCTCGTTGCGCACGATGATGTCCGGGGCGTTGAGCTCGAGCAGCCGGCGCAGGCGGTTGTTGCGGTTGATCACCCGCCGGTAGAGGTCGTTCAAATCCGAGGTCGCAAACCGTCCGCCATCGAGCGGCACGAGCGGGCGCAGGTCCGGCGGCAGCACCGGCAGGACCGTCATCACCATCCACTCGGGCTTGTTGCCCGATTCGATGAAGGACTCGACGAGCTTCAGACGCTTGGAAAGCCTCTTGAGCTTGGTCTCCGAGGAGGTGCCGCCCATCTCCTCGCGCACGCGCACGAGCTCGGCCGAGAGGTCGATGGTGCGCAGCAGCTCGTACACGGCCTCCGCCCCCATGCGGGCGTCGAACTCATCGCCGTGCTCCTCGATCGCCTCGAGGTACATCTCATCGGTGAGGAGCTGACCGCGGGTCAGCGGGGTCATGCCCGGGTCGATCACGACGAAGGCCTCGAAGTACAGGACCCGCTCGATCTCGCGCAGCGTCATGTCGAGCATGAGGCCGATGCGCGAGGGGAGCGACTTCAGGAACCAGATGTGCGCGACGGGGCTTGCGAGCTCGATGTGGCCCATGCGCTCGCGGCGC
>JASHUC010000337.1 GCA_030040235.1 Gammaproteobacteria bacterium
CACGCGCCACTGCACGCCGATCATGTAATGGTCCTGAAGGTTCTCGCCGACGCCCGGCAGGTCGAGCACCACCGGAATGCCCTGCTGCTGCAGCACGGCGCCGCGGCCGATGCCGGAGAGCTCGAGCAGCTGCGGTGATGCGACCGATCCGGCCGCGAGAATGACCTCGGCCCGCGCGCGCGCGGTGTGCCGTACGCCGTCCTTGAGATACTCGACGCCGGCCGCGCGCTTGCCCTCGAGCACGAGCCGCGTGGCCTGCGCGCGGGTCTGGACGTGCAGGTTCGGACGGCGCATGGCCGGGTGCAGATACGCGACGGCGGTCGAGCAGCGCGCGCCGTTGCGCGTGGTGAGCTGGAACCAGGTGACCCCTTCCTGCTCGGCGCAATTGATATCCGGGGAGCGCGGGATCCCCGCCTCAACACAAGCCTCGAGCATCGCTCCCGAGAGTGGATGCTTGCCCGGGAAGTCCGAGACATGAAGCGGGCCGCCGATGCCGTGCCACTCGCTCTCGCCGCGCTCCTGGTGCTCGGCGCGGCGAAAGTAAGGCAGCACATCGCGATAGCCCCAACCCTCGCAGCCCGAGTCGCGCCAGTCGTCGAAGTCGGCGCACTGTCCGCGGATGTAGAGGAGCCCATTGATCGAGGAGGAGCCGCCGAGGACCTTGCCCTTCGGCCATTTGAAGACACGGCCGGTCGGATCGGGGCGGGTCTCGTAGAGCCAGTTCACCTTGGGGTCATTCAAGGTTCGGCCGAAACCGATCGGCGCGTGGATCATGATGTTCGACCAGAACTGGCCGAGCTCGCGCAGCGGCCGGTCATCGCCCCCCGCCTCGAGGAGCAGCACTCGCCGGCCGGGGTCTTCCGAGAGACGGTTGGCGAGCACACAGCCGGCACTGCCGGCGCCGACGATCACGTAGTCGAACTCGAGGTTGGCCATACGTTCCCCTCGTGAGGCATCGATACGGAAATTCTAGACCAACCGTACGGCGGTCGGGGGGGTGCCCGGCGCGCGAGGCCTGCGCTCGCTCCGCCTCGCGGGTGTATCGTGCGCCTCTCCCGTCAACCTCGAGGTGTGCGCCATGGCCGGGAAGATTCGCAAGATCGCAACCGAGGAGGCCTTCTCCATTGCGGAAGTCGCGCAGGGGCTGCAGAAGGTGGCGCGCGCGCCCGGCGACAGCGCCGACCTGCCGCTCATCAAGGGTATCTATGACGCGCAGCCGGGCTACGGGAGCATGCGGTTTCTCGAGGGGCTGCTCGATCTCGAGGGCAAGCGGTTGCGGGAGATGGACGAGTACGGCGTGGACGTGCAGCTCCTGTCGCTCACCGCCCCGGGAGTCCAGATGTTCGATGCCGACACTGCCTGCGAGCTCGCAACCCTGGCGAACGACCGGCTCGCCGAGGTGATCGCGCGCCATCCGGCGCGCTTTGCGGGCCTTGCGACGTTCGCGCCCCAGGCTCCCAAGCGGGCGGCCCAGGAGATGGAGCGCGCAATCGGCAAGTTGAAGCTCAACGGCTTCATCGTCAACTCGCACACGAACAACGAGTACTTCGACGACCCCAAGTACTGGCCGATCCTCGAGACAGCCGAGGGGCTCGATGCCTGCATCTACATCCATCCGCGCGCCCCCTCGGAGGGGCTGAAGGGGCCGTTGCGCGACTACGGGATGGACTCGGCGATGTGGGCCTACGGCGTGGAGGTGGGCACGCACGCCGTGCGCATGATGGCCGGGGGCGTCTTCGACCACTTCCCCAAGCTCAAGATCTGCATCGGGCACATGGGAGAGGCGGTGCACTTCTGGATCTGGCGCATCACCTTCATGAACAGTCGCGCGCAGCAGATGGGGCGTGCGCCGAAGACGAAGCTCACGATGGAGGAGTACTTCAAGCGCAACTTCGTCATCACGACGAGCGGCGTCGAGGATCACCTCGCCCTCGAGTACTCGATCAAGAAGCTCGGGGCGGACAGTGTGATGTGGGCGATCGACTACCCATACCAGCCGACCGCCCCTGCGGTCGCGTTCATCGATTCCGCACCGCTTTCGGATGCGGATCGGGCCAAGATCTGTCACCGCAACGCCGAACGGATTTTCCATATCAAGCCGGCATGAGCGCGCTCATCATCGACGGCAAGGCGGTCGCGAGAAAGATCCGGGCCGAGATCGCCACTCGCGTGGAGCACATGGCCGCGCGCCACGGCGTGCGCCCGGGCCTCAGCGTGATTCTCGTCGGGTCCGATCCGGCCTCACAGCTGTACGTGCGCAACAAGATCGCCGCGTGCGGCGAGGTCGGCATCCGCTCCGAGCTCATCGAGCTTCCGGTCGATATCAGTCAGGCCGAGTTTCTGCGCCGCATCGATGCTCTGAATGCCGACCCGCAAGTGCACGGCATCCTCGTACAACTGCCGCTGCCGCACCACATCGAGATGCCGAGCATTCTCGAGCGGATCTCCGTGGCGAAGGACGTGGACGGCTTTCACCTCTACAACGTCGGCGGACTGGTCACGGGAAACACGATCTTCCCGCCCTGCACGCCCTTTGGTGTGCAGAAGCTTCTCGAGCACGAGGGGATCGATGTCGAGGGGCGCAACGTCGTCGTGGTCGGGGCGAGCAACATCGTCGGCAAGCCGCTCGCGCTCATGCTCATGCAGCAGGATGCGACGGTGTGCATCTGCCACAAGAAGACGCGCGATCTCGCGCAGTTCACCATCCTCGCCGACATCCTCGTGGTGGCAGCCGGCGTGCCGGGGCTCATCATTCCGCAGATGGTGCGCACCGGCGCCGTGGTGATCGACGTGGGCATCAATCGCCTGCCCAACGGGCGCATCACCGGGGACGTCGATTTCGAGGGCGTGCGCGCCAAGGCCTCCTACATCACGCCCGTTCCGGGCGGCGTGGGCCCCATGACGGTCGCGATGCTCATGAACAATACGGTTCTTTCGGCCGAGCGCGCGATCAGCGAGCGCTCGCGCAGCACGAAGGTCACGGCGATCTAAGATCGAGCTATCATCGCGCTCCTGCGTTGCGTTGCGAGGGGCGTATGAGCGAACTCCAGCCGGCCGGTCTTGATCGGGAGCGCCTGCTCCACCTGCGAGCGGTCGTGGAGCAGGACATCCGCCGCGGCCTGTATCTCGGCGGCGTCCTCATCGTGGCGCGGCACGGCGAGGTGGGGCTCTACGAGGCTCTCGGCCACGCGGACGAGGCGCGCACGCGCGCCGTGCGCAAGGACTCGGTGTTCAGCATCTTCTCGGTGACGAAGGCGTTCACCAACGTGCTCGTGTTCAAGGCGATCGAGCAGGGCACACTTGCGCTCACGACGCCCGTCTCCTCCGTCATTCCCGAGTTCTCGGGCCGCGGACGCGAGGCGGTCACGGTCTTTCACCTCCTCACGCATACCTCCGGGTTCCCGAGCCTGTACACGCCGCGCGAGGGCATGTGCATCGATCGCTTGAGCGAGATCATCGAGGCGATCTGCCAGAACGTCTATCCGGCCGAGGCCCCCGGCACGCGAGTGGACTACTCCCCGATGGTGAACCACGCGCTGCTCGGGGAAGCCGTGCGCCGCACCGATCCGCGCAATCGCCGCTATCGCCAGATCGTCGAGGACGAGATCCTGAGGCCGCTCGCCATGAAGGACACCTCGGTCGGCCTGCGGCGGGATCTGCGCGAGAGGCATCTCGTCCCCGAGTTCCGCGGCAATGCGCCCATGAGCCATCTGGGGCACAGCAATCTCGGGCCGCAGGGCGCGTTTCTCGAGGAGGAAGCCGAGATGCCCTGGGTCGGCATCTCATCGACCGCGGGCGACATGTTCCGCTTTGCCGAGATGCTGCGCCGGGGCGGGGAGCTCGAGGGCGCGCGCGTCCTCGGCCCGACCATCCTCGAGCGCGCACGCCAGTGCTGGACCTTCGACAAGCCGAACGAGGTCTACAAGCGCCTCGCGCAGTCGCGGGGGTGGCGGGTGATGCCCGCCTACATCGGCCTCGGCTTCTCACTGCGGGGCGCGGAGATCGGCCAGACGCTGTTCGGCACGCTCACCTCGGAGCATACCTTCGGCAACTACGGCGCCGGGACCACGATCTTCTGGGTCGATCCCGCGCTCGACCTCACCTTCGTCGGACTCATGACGGGAGTGCTCAATTCGGGGGACAACATCGAGCGCTGGCAGCGTCTCTCGGATGTGGCGGTCGCTGCGGCCCTCTAAAGGAGCGCAGCCGTGGCCTCGTACGCAGAATCGTTCGACTACGTCATCGCGGGGGCGGGCACCGCCGGGTGCGTGCTCGCCGCGCGCCTTTCGGAGAATCCCGGGACCCAGGTCTGCCTGATCGAGGCGGGCGGTCCGGATCGCCATCCGTTCATCCACGTACCCGCGGCCGTTGCTGCAGCGATCGGTACGCACTCGCTCAACTGGGGCTTTCTCACGGTCCCTCAGCCGCACTTGAACGGACGCAGGATCCCGCTTCCGCGCGGGCGGGTCCTCGGAGGGTCGGGCTCGATCAACGGCATGGTGTACTTCCGCGGCCAGCCGCGCGATTTCGACGACTGGGCTGCGGCCGGCAACCCCGGGTGGAGCTACCGCGAAGTGCTCCCGTACTTCATCCGCTCGGAGAGCAACGCGAACTATCCCGGCTCGCCCTACCACGGCACGAGCGGACCCATGCGCGTGACGCACATCCGCCGGCCGAACCCGCTCAACGCGGCGTTCCTCGAGGCGATGGCGGGCCTGAAGTTCAGGCGCTGCGACGATTTCAACGGTCCCGAACCCGAGGGCTACGGCCCGCGGCAGGGGACCATTCGCGACGGACGACGCGAGTCCACCGCGAGCGCCTATCTCGCGCCTGCGATGCGCCGGCACAATTTGCAGGTGCTGACCGGTGCCCTCGTGCAACGCGTGCTGATCGAGGACGGTCGCGCGGCCGCAGTGGAGGTGCAGCTCGGGGGCGAGCTGCGGCGTATCGGCGCGCGCGCCGAGGTGATCGTCTCGGGCGGCACCATTCACTCGCCGCAGATTCTGATGCTCTCGGGGATCGGCGACGGTGCGGCGCTGCGCCGGGCCGGCGTTGCCGTGCAGCTCGATCTGCCCGCGGTGGGCGCGAACCTGCATGATCACCTGGCCGCCGCAGTTCTCATGGAGATGCGCGACGCCACCTCCTACGGCATCTCGCTGCGCGCCGCGCCGCGCGGGGCGTGGAACCTCCTCGAGTACGCGCTCCTCAGGCAGGGACCGTTTGCGAGCAACGTCTTCGAATCCAATGCGTTCGTGCGCACTCGCGCCGAGCTCGACCGCCCCGACATCCAGATCGTGTTTCAACCGGCGCGGCGCAATCCCCACAGCTTTCCGCTGCCGATCGGGCACGGCTTCGCCGTGAGCATCGTGGGCATTTACCCGCGCAGTCGCGGCCGTATCACGCTCGCGAGCGCCGACCCACGCACCCCTCCCGATATCGATCCGAATCTGCTGGCGGTCCCCGAGGATCTCGGGCCGCTCGTGCGCGGCCTCGAGCTCGCGCGCCGCATCGCCACCGCACCGTCCTTTGCCCGCTACGGCGCCGTCGAGGTGGCGCCGGGTCCCGCGGTTCAGGGGGAGGCGGCCTTCGGGGATTACGTGCGCCGGTCGGCAACGACGGTGCACCATCCGGTCGGCACCTGCCGGATGGGGCCCGGGGCGGATTGCGTGGTGGACGCGCAGCTGCGCGTGCGGGGCGTTCAGGGGCTGCGCGTCGCGGATGCCTCGGTCTTCCCGAGCATCGTGGGCGGCAACACCAACGCGACCGTCGTCATGATCGCCGAGAAGGCATCCGATATGATCCTCGGGCGCAGCGCGCCGCGCCCGCTCGACCTGACGACTGCGGCGAGGCCCAGCGCCGAGCCGAGCGCCGGCCTGAGGCAGGCGTCGCGCGCCGTTTGAAGGAGGGGGCCGTGGCCATCGAGCACGTCAAGCACTGGAGAATCGGCGACGTCGAGGTCGCGCGCATCGTCGAGGTGAACGCCTTCGAGGACGACATGCAGATGCTGCTGAAGGAGGGCACGCCCGAATTCGTGCAGCAGTTCAAGTGGCTCACGCCGCACTTCGCCACCCGCACCGGGCGCATGCTCATCTCCTTTCAGTGCTTCGCGCTGCGCTCTCAGGGTCGCAAGGTCATGATCGACACCTGTATCGGAGCCGACCGCAAGCGCGAGTTCGAGGTGTTCTGCAACTTGAAGACCACCTTCCTCGAGGATCTTTCGGGCGCGGGCTATGCGCCCGAGTCGATCGACACCGTCCTGTGCACGCACTTGCACTTCGACCATGTGGGGTGGAACACGCGCCTCGTCGCAGGACGCTGGGTCCCGAGCTTTCCGCGGGCGCGCTATCTCTTCGGCCGCGGCGAATGGGAGCACTGGCAGCACTTGAAGCGCACCGGCGGCTACCACGACTTCGCGCACCTCGAGGACTCGATCGAGCCGATCCTCGAGGCGGGGCTGGCCGATTTCATCGGGCCCGAGCATCGCATCACGAGCGAGGTGTGGCTGGAGCCCACTCCGGGCCACACGCCGGGTCACGTGAGCGTACACATCTCCTCGCGTGGCGAGGAAGCGGTCATCACCGGGGACATGATGCATCACCCGATCCAGCTCGCTGTGCCCGACTCGCACGGTAATTTCGACATGGACAAGGAGCAGGCCGCCCGCACGCGCCGCGCCTTCATCGAGCGCTACCAGAACCGCACGGCGCTCATCATCGGCAGCCACTTCTGCGATCCCAGCTCGGGCTGGATCGTGCGCGACGGTGAGGCGTGGAAGCTCGCGCTCGAATGAGCTTCGAGCTCTCCGGCCAGACCGTCCTCGTCACCGGCGCAGGCCGGGGCCTCGGCCGCTCGGTCGCCGAGACGCTCGCAGCCTGCGGCGCCGCAGTCGGGCTCCTCGATGTGGAGGCGAGGAGCTGCCAGGCGGCGGCGGAGGCCATCCGCCACTCGGGCGGCACGGCGTTCGCCTATCCTGCGGATGTCACCGACCGTGCAGCGTTCTCCCGGGCGGCCGCGCAGCTCGCGGCCGAGCGCGGGCGGCTCGATGCGGTGGTCAATAACGCGATGCTCCTCAAGTACGAGCCCATCGAGCAGGTGACCGAAGCCGTGCTCGATCGGATGCTGGCGATCGGCATCAAGGGGTCGGTGTGGGGCGCACAGCTGCTGCTCGAGCACATGGACGAATCCCGTGGCGGGGCCATCATCAATATGGCCTCTCCGGTCGCCGAGCGCGGCTATCCCGGCACCGCCATCTACAGCCTGGTCAAGGGGGCGATCGTCACCCTGACCCGCACGCTCGCGGCGGAGCTCGGCCCGCGGCGAGTGCGCGTGAATGCGGTGGCCCCGGGCTCGATCCCGACGCCCGGCGCCGTCGCCCTCAACGACCGCTCGGAGTACGAACGGCGCGCGCGCACGATCCCGCTGCGCCGCCTCGGGCGCGAGGACGATAACGCACAGGCCGTCGCCTTTCTGCTCAGCCCGGCGGCCTCGTTCGTGAACGGCGAGATCCTGCACGTGGACGGCGGCATTGCCGCAGCCGGCTGAGGCGCTGCAACGGCAACGGAGCGTATGATGGCGCGCGAGGCCCCTCGATGTGATGACGATGTCTTCGGCCCCGAGGCGGTTCGCGACGCGCGCGCCGTCGACAACCGGCTGCGCGAGCTTGCCCCGGTGGTGCGGCTCTCGCGGGAGAAGATCAGCCTGATCGGGCGTTACGAGCACGTCGCCGCCTCGCTCAAAGATTGGAAGGGGTTCTCCTCGCGCTCGCGTCCGTGGCACGACCCGGATTCCGTGAGGCCCGAGATTCTGCTCGTGGACGATCCGCCACGGCACACCCAGGTGCGCAACATCGTGAGCAACGCGCTCTCCCCGCGCGCGCTCTCGAAAATGGCGGCGAGCTTCCAGGCCGAGGCGGATGCGCTCCTGCGCGAGGTCAAGGAGGCAAGCGGCGCCCCGATCGATGCGGTGGCGCAGATCACGCAGGCGTTCGTCTACAAGGTGCTTCCGGATCTGCTCGGTCTGCCGCAAGCCGGGCGGGAGCACCTGTATGCGTTCGGCCACATGGTGTGGGCGACCCTCGGTCCGCCGAACGAGCTGTTCAACGAGGCGATGGAGAACACCGGCCCGGTGATCGCGTGGGTGGATCAATGCTGCAACCGCGAGAATCTGGATCCGGAGGGCCTCGGAATGCAGATGTTCCAGGCGGCCGATCGCGGCGAGATCACCGAGGCGGAGGCGAAGCTTCTCATTCAGGTGCTGCTCTCGGCGGCCGCCGATACGACGGTGATGACACTCGGCACGGCGATCAGAGCGTTCAGCCTGTTCCCCGACCAGTACCGGCTGCTGCGCGCCGAGCCCGCCCGCGCCAAGGATGCGTTCGAGGAGAGCCTGCGCTGGGACTCGCCCTCGCGCATGGCCGGGCGAATTGCAACCCGGGACATGGAGATCGACGGCTACCTCGTTCCGAAGGGAGAGCGCTGCGGGCTGCTCTTCGCCGCTGCCAACCGCGATCCGCGCAAGTGGGCCGACCCGGAGCGCTTCGACATCCGGCGCGATACCCGCGGGCATGTCGGCTGGGGCTACGGCATCCATGCGTGTGTCGGGCGGGTGCTTGCGCTGCTCGAGGCCGAAGCGCTGCTCGGTGCCTGCGTCCGGCACATCGCAGCGTTCGAGCCGGCGGGCGAGCCGGCTCCCTGGATGAGCGCGATCGGCCACGGACCGGCCAGGCTCCCGGTGCGGATCAGGCCCGCAGCGGCCTAGCCATGGAAGATCTGCGCGGCAAGGTCGCGTTCATCACCGGTGGGGCCGGCGGCATTGGCCTCGGCCTCGCCCGCGCATTCCTCGGCGAAGGCATGAAGGTGGCGCTCGCGGACCTGCGCCGCGAGGCGCTCGAGCGAGCAGTACAGGCGCTCGCGGCAGAGGGCTCGCGCGCGCTCGCGGTTCAGCTCGACGTTGCCGATCCCGCGGCCTGGGGCCCCGCCGCGGAGCGCGTGACCCGCGAGCTCGGGCCCGTGCAGGTCCTCGCCAGCAACGCCGGTGTGGATTTCGTCGGCCCCACGCATCAGGCGACCGCGGAGGACTGGGATTTCCTGCTGTCGGTAAATTT
>JASHUC010000338.1 GCA_030040235.1 Gammaproteobacteria bacterium
GGATGGATGACCTTGGCGCCGAAGTAGGCGAGCTCCATCGCCTCGAGATAGGACAGGGAGTCGATCACCTTCGCATCGGGCACGCGCCGTGGATCGGCGGAGAGCACGCCGTCCACATCGGTCCAGATCTGGATCTCCGAGGCCTCGAGCAGCGTTGCGAAGATCGAGGCGGAGAAGTCGCTGCCGTTGCGCCCGAGCGTCGTCTGCACGCCACGGCGGTTCGAGGCGATGAAGCCGGTGATGATGAGCGTGCCGCTGAACTCGGCATCGACGAGTCGCGCGACATTGCGCTGCGACTCCGGCCACAGGATCGCAGGCCCGAGGGGCCCCCACTCGACCACGATCACGCGGCGCGCATCGAGCCACTGCGTCGGGCCGGCACGCTTGCCCCGGGCCTCGAAGTAGCGGTGGAACAGCTTCGTGGACCAGATCTCTCCGTAGCCTGCGATGAGATCGCGAACGTTGTGAGCGGCCGAGCGCGTGAGCTCGACGGTGTGCAGAATGCCCTCGATGTCGTGGCAGTCGCGGTCGAGCACCGCGATGTAGAGCTGCGCGGCATCGCTGGCGAGCAGCGCTCGGGCGAGCGTGGTGTGCCGCTCACGTAAGCTGGCGAGCTCGGCCTGATAGCTCGTGTCCTGCTGCTCGGCGAGCGCCACCAGCCGCAGCAGCGCGTCGGTGACCCCCCGACAGGCGGACAGCACCACCGCGAGCCGCGCCTGCGGCAGCTTCTCGAGAATCTCCGCAACGCGGCCGAAGCAGTCGGCATCGGCGACGCTCGACCCGCCGAATTTGTGGACCACCCAGGGCGTCAGGGGCGAAGCGGCGGCATCGTGGGTTGGACTGTTCATGAAGTAAGCGCAAATCAGGCCGAAAAAGGCCGTGCGACTCTACTGACGCAGTCACAGAGTCGCAACCGAGCAAACAGGGACGCTAACGATCCCGCCGGCTTGAGTCACCGCGCAAGCGGGACGCTCGGCGGCCTGGAGACGATTCGTCCGGCCATTGTGTCGGCGCGCGTACCTGGATATAATTACAGCGAGCATGAAGCTCCTACCGCCGAGAGGGTGGGACGTGAAGCGCGTGGAGCGACTGTAAGACCGGCGGCGCATTGGGTCGGAAAAACCGTAAAGCGCCACAAGGCCGTCGCGATGAAGCGCGAACCGACCAGAAGGTCCGTAAGGACCGGATCACGCGAGCACCGTCAGGAAAACGGTGTGATGCGGGATCATGGTCGGACTCTAATTGAAGCATAATTTGGGCATGGAAGCCCAGTTGAGCCCGCTGCTGCCGCTCTACCGGCGCGAGCGAGCGGCCGACAGCGCCTTCGCGCTCGCCATCGTGGTGCACACCAGCGGCTCGACGTACCGCAAGCCCGGCGCACTCATGGCGATCGCAGCCGACGGCTCCTACGCGGGGCTGCTCTCGGGCGGATGTCTCGAGGGGGACCTGTGCGAGCACGCCCGCTCGGTGATCGCGACCGGCAAGGCGCACATCGTCACCTACAACACCGGCGGATCGGACGATGCGCTGTGGGGACTCGGGGTCGGCTGCGAAGGAGCCATGCAGATCCTGCTGCTGCGCGTCGGTCCCGCCGAGGGCTGGCAGCCGCTCGAGCACCTCGAGAGCGCGCTCGCGGGGCACCGCATGACCGCCGCCGCCGTCGTCGTGGAATCGCGCATGCCGCAATTGGCGGCCGGCCGCGCGTTCATTCCGGGATCCCGATCGGGCGGCGATCCCGCGCTCGTTGCGGAGGTCGAGGCGCTGCTCGCGCGCGTTGCCCAATCGGGGCGCTCGAGCTGGCTCGAGTCGAGCGCGCTGCGGATCTTCACCTTCCCGCTCGCCCTCCCGCCCCGGCTACTGCTGCTCGGGGGCGGTCCCGACGCGGCTCCGATCGTCGAGCTCGCCGCGAGACTCGCCTGGAGAGTCACCGTTTACGATCACCGCCCCGCTTACGCGCAGACGGCGCACTTTCCGGCGGCCGCGCGCGTGGTGCTCGGACGGCCCGAGGAGCTCGAGCGCAGGCTCGATCTCGGTGCATACGATGCGGCCGTGGTGATGAGTCATCACCTGCCGTCGGATCTCGACTACCTGCGCGTCCTTGCAGCCGCTCGGATCGGGTACGTGGGGCTTCTCGGGCCGCCTCACCGGCGCGACAGGCTGCTCGGAGATCTCGGAGGGCCTGCCGAATCGCTGCGTGAGCGCCTGCGGGCCCCGGTCGGGCTCGACCTCGGGGGGCGCAGCCCCGAGGCGATTGCACTCTCGATCGTTGCGGAGATTCACCGCGATCTCAACCGGGGCGCAGAGCCCACGCGTGTCGCGGAGCGCACGGCCGCAGGGTGAGCGGCCGCACCGCCAGTTCGGGGCTCTTTTGAACGAGGTGCAGCTCCTTCGCCGGCAGATCGGACTCGAGCGGCAGCACGGGCGCGAGCTCGTCGCACTCGGCGCCGCGCTCCCGCGCGAGGGAGCGTCCTCGAGCCGCATGCGCTCTGAAATCATTTCAGAATATACATCAAGAAGTTATGATGATTACATCATGTACTATCTTCTGAGGGAGCAGGCGCGGGCCGCGGCCCACATCCAGCGCATGAGCGCGGCAGGCGCCCTGACGGACCTCGAGCGCGAAGCGTGCGAGAGCCTCGGGCGTGTGCTCGGCGCAGCCGCGAACGCGGTGGCGAACACGCCAGCGGATGCCCTTGAGGCGAGCCGCGCAGCTGCCGGCGGGGTCCCGGCCGCACGGGCGGCACTGCTTTGTGAGCTCATCGAGGCGGCCGAGCGGCTCGAGGCGCTCGCCGAGCGCCGCTATGCGGTCGAGGATTGGCGCCACGTCGCTCGCGTCGATGCGGATTCCATTCTGGAAGAGCACAGGCTCTGGGCCGAGGTTCACCGTGCCTGGCACGCCCCCGGCCACTGATTCACCGGCCCTGCACGCGGTGGTACTCGCCGCGGGCGGCTCGAGCCGCTTCGGCTCGCCCAAGCAGCTCGTTCGCGTGTACGGGCATGCCCTCTTGCACCGGGCGGTCGCAAATGCCGTGGAGGTCGCCGGACGGGCAGTGACGGTGGTGCTCGGTGCCTACGCGTCCGAGCTCGCACCGCTCTTGCGCCACTCGAGCGCCTCGATCGTCGTGAACCGCGAGTGGCAGGAAGGCATCGCGAGCTCGATTCGTGCGGCGGTCGCGCGGCTGCCAGCGGGCTGCGACGGGGTGCTGCTCACTCTGGCGGATCAGGCCGCGGTGAGTGTGGACGATCTCACACGGCTCATTGCGGCCTGGCGCAGCGACCCGCGATGCATCGCCGCGTCGCGCTACGAGGCAACCACCGGTGTGCCGGCCATTTTTCCGCGACCCGACTTCTCCGAGCTCGCGGCGCTGCGCGGCGACCGCGGCGCGCGCGATCTCATTCGGCGGCACGTGGACCGCACGATCGGCGTCGCCATCGCCAACGCCAGCATCGATATCGACACCCCGGAGGATCTGCTGCGACTGCCGTGAGCGGCCGGCAGCGGATCGCGAAGGGCTTGCCGATCCTCAGCGCTGCGCGAAGCGCGCCGCGGCGGCGAGCAGGTGCTGCGCCTGCAGGAGGTGGGGCCGGTCGATCATGCGCCCGTCGATGCTCGTGACCCCGACCTCCGGAGCGGCGGCAAAGGCTGCCACGATGCGCCGGGCCAGCGCCACCTCACTCTCGCTCGGCGTGAAGGCGGCGTTGATGGGCTCGATCTGATCCGGATGAATGGCGAGCTTGCCCGTGAAGCCGTCACGGCGTGCCTGCTCGAGCTCGCGCGCAAGTCCCGCCCGATCGGCGAAGTTGGAATGAATGCCGTCCACCGGCTGCACGCCCGCGGCCACGGCGGCGAGCAGACACAGCGAGCGCGCGAGTTGGAACGTCGGTGTCGGCAGGCCGTCCGCGGTGACCTTCTCGCGCGCACCGAGGGCCGCGCAGAGATCCTCCGAGCCCCAGGTGAGCCCGGCGAGGCGCGGCGGACATCGCCCCGCTGCGGCAAAGCTCTCGAGCCGCAGAACCGCCGCGGGCGTCTCGGTGGCGATGGCGAGCAGCCGGGTGGACTGCGGCGCGAGCCCTTCGCGCTGCTCGAGCGCCGCGAGGTAGTGATGAACCTCGGTCACCTCATCGAGCGATGAAGCCTTTGGCAGCACCACTCCATCAGGGTGCCCGCGCATCACTGCGGCGAGATCCTCGAGAAGCGCGCCGCTTGCAAGGCCGTTCACTCGCACCCACAGATGCTGAGCGGCACGCTGGGGATGGGCGCGCAAGAAGCCGGCGACCAGGACCCGCGCCACATCGCGCCGCGGCGGGGCGACCGAGTCCTCGAGATCGAGAATCAGCGCATCGGCGGAGGTGGCAAGGGCCTTCGCCTGCTTGCGCTCGCTGTCGCCGGGGACGAACAGCCAGGACCGCGCGATCATCCAGGCTTCTTGAGCATCAGCGCCGCGCGCAGGCAATTCGCCACCTCCTCGTTGCGCTGATTGAATGCGCAGTGGCGGAAGGTGACGATTCCCGCATCGCTCCGCGAGCGGCTCTCGCGCTTGGCGATGACGGTGGTCTCGATGCGCAGCGTGTCACCCACGAGCACGGGCCGCGTAAAGGCCACCTTCTCCCAGCCGAGATTCGCGATGGTCGTGCCGAGAGTGGTGTCGTAGACGGAAATGCCGACCATCAGACCGAGCGTGAAGACGCTGTTGACGAGCGGCGCGCCGAACTCGGTCCCCTTGCAGTACTCCGCATCGAGGTGCAAGGCGGCCGGATTCATGGTCAAAGTGGTGAAGAGCAGGTTGTCCGTCTCCGTCACGGTCCGATGGACCGGGTGGTCGAAGACCCGTCCCACCTCGAATTGCTCGAAATAAAGTCCCGCCATGGCACCGATGATATTCCTCCTAGCGCTCGGGCAGCACCACGTCGGCAAACAGCGTCGCCACCTCGGCTGAGCTCGACATGCGGTGCGCCCGCTCGACCAGGCGCCGGTCGAGATGGGGCGCGAGCAGCTGCATGAAATCGTACATGTACTTTCTGAGCAGCACG
>JASHUC010000339.1 GCA_030040235.1 Gammaproteobacteria bacterium
GGTCCGCCAGGAGTACTCGCGCATGCGCGCTTCGAGCGCTGCGCGCGACAGCGCGACCGCTTCGTTGAGACCCTGCTTCACCTCGACGCGAAACCAGCTGTCGATGCCACGGTCGAGAAAATCCAGCGAGAAGAGGTAGACCACGACGAGCGGAACGACGACGAACGCGCCGAAGATCGCGACGGTACGCGCGGCGAGCCGCGATCCCGGGACGTGGTTGCGATAGTCGCGCACGATCTGCCAGAGCTTGCGCACGAGCAGCGCGATGAGCCCTATCACCCCGACCAGGTTGAGGAGCAGGATCCAGGGCTGCAGGCGCGAGAACTCGGAGGAGTTCTGCACGCTCTTGGCAAGGGTGAGGAGCGCGCCCACCGCCACGGCGGCCCAGAGCAGGCCGAGCACGTAGATCCCGCGGCGCGCGCGCTTGGGGCTCAGCTCGGGAGCATCCATACGTACCAACCGCTCACCCGGTACCAATCATTGGTCCAGAACAGGAGCGCCCGCAGCGATGCGGGCAAGCGTCCCCGGCGAATGCCCGCCCGCAGGCTCACGTGATAGTGCTCGCCCGGAGCGAGCTGCGATTCGACGAGGATGGGCCAATCATCGACCCTGGAGAGCACCGCCAGTGCCTCTTCGAGCGTCGGGAAGCTCTGCTGGCTGCCGGCCTGAACGTCACGTACGACGTAGCGGTCGCTCACGCTGTGGTAGACGAGCTCGCGCCGCAGCCACACGTCCGCGATGACCGGATCGAACCAGAAGTGCCGGTCGCGCGTGATGCGCGCCTCGAGATCGAACGCGAGGCTCACTCCATTGCGCAGGGCCTCGCGGATGGCGGGGGTCATCGGATATTCGATGCGCGCATGCAACGCATAGACCGAATGATCGATGTCGACGTACGCAGAGGTCACGAGCAGCGCACCATCGAGCGCATCGGCCCACACCCGCACGCCCGAGGCGACGAGCACCGCTGCCGCGACGATCGACAGAGCCCTCCTCATGGCAGCGAGTTTCCCGCTGTCGTCTTTTCGAGACAAGCAAAATAGAACCCGTCCGTGGCCGCCGCAGCCCCCGGGAGAAGCTGAACGCCGACCGAGCAGTCGAGCGCTCCGGGGGCGACCTGCGCTGCGGGGGGCATCGGTGCGCGGCGCGCGCGCGGCTCGCCCTCGAGGAACGAGCCCACCAGCCGCTCGTTCTCGGCCGGCAGCACCGAACAGGTGCAGTAGAGCAGGCGGCCGCCCGGCGCCAGCACCCGAAAGGCACTCTTCAGGATCTCGAGCTGCAACGCCGCGAAGGCGCTCACGTCGCCGGGCCGGCGCAACAGCTTGATGCCGGGGTGACGGCGAATGACTCCGGTCGCGGAGCAGGGTGCATCGACCAGCACGCGATCGAACGGCGAGCCGGCCGCCAGTGCGCGCACGTCGAGCACCGCGAGGCGAGCGTGGCGGTGCGAGCGGGCGAGGTTCTCGCCGATCCGCTCGAGCCGCGTGGGATCGACATCGACCGCGAGCAGATCGGCGAGCCCCGGGGTGTGCTCGAGCAGGTGCACCGTCTTGCCCCCCGGGGCGGCGCACGCATCGAGCACACGCATGCCCGGGCGTGCATCCAGCAGCGGCGCTGCGAGCTGGGCACCCGGGTCCTGAACGGACACCCGCCCGTCGAGAAAGCCGGGGATGGTCTCCACCGGCCGCGCCTCCTCGAGCACGACGGCGCTCGGCGCGAAGCCGCCGCAGGCATGCGCCCGGCAGCCGGCTTGCGCGAGCTCATCGAGATACGCTCCGATCTCGATACGCGAGCGGTCCACCCGCAGCGCAAGCGGAGGATGCGCGTTGTTCGCATCGAGCACCGAGCGCACGAGGGCAGGCCACGCGCACTCGAGCTCCCGCACCAGCCATGCCGGATGAGCGGTCGCCGCGGCCGGGTCGGCATCGATACGGCCGAAGAGTGTGGTCCGCTCGCGCAAGAAACGTCGCAACACGGCGTTGACGAAGCCGCTCGCTCCGGATTGGTGGAGGATGCGCGCGGCGTCCACCGCTGCATTGACCGTCGTCTCGCGGATGTTGCGCGAATACTCGAGCTGATGGACCGCGGCGACGAGCAGTGCCTCGAGCCCCGGGGCGAGCGATCGGCCCCTGCGGTCGAGCAGCGCCATCACGGCCGGACGGAGCCTCAGATACCATCGCAGAGCGCCGAGGGTCACCGCGCGAATGGCGGGGCGTTCCGGGGAGTCATCGAAGGGCGCGAGCGCATCGTCGGCCGAGCGTCCATGCGCCACCACGTTGGTCACCGCACGCGCCGCGCTCGCGAGCACCGAGGCCCCGGGCGGGAAGCGCGTCTCCCGCGCCGCCGGCGGCGTGCTCCTCACCCGCTCAGCCAAGGCGCGACCCCGCCGCGAGCCATCCGGCCATTGCAAACTGCGCCGCCGGGAGTGGCTTGCGGCCCGCGCGCTGCAGCTCGGTGATCCCGAGATTGCCTTCACCGCAGGCGACTACGATCGCCTCGCGCTCGATGGCGAGAATGGTTCCGGGCTCACGCGCGAGGCCGATGCGCGGGTGCACATGGGCGGCGTGAATGCGCAAGCTTTCCCCCGCGCAGCGCGTCTGCGCGACCGGCCACGGATTGAACGCCCGTACCTGCCGCTCGATCGCGAGCGCGCTCGAGCGCCAGTCGATCGGGGCTTCGGCTTTCGAGAGTTTTGCCGCATAGGTCACCCCCTCGGCGGGCTGCGCCCGGGGACGTGCGGTGCCGGCTTCGATCCCGGCCAGCGCCTCGAGGAGCGCCGCGGCGCCGAGCATCGCCAGCTGCGCCTGCAAACGCCCCGTGGTGGCCGCCGGGTCGATCGCGATCGGGCGCTGCAGCAAGATGGGTCCGGTATCGAGTCCAGCGTCCATTTTCATGATCGTGATGCCGGTCGCGGCGTCACCCGCGAGAATGGCCCGGGCGATCGGGGCCGCGCCGCGCCAGCGCGGCAACAGCGAGGCGTGGATGTTGAGGCAGCCGAGCGGCGGCAGCTCGAGCACTGCAGGCGGCAGAATGAGCCCGTACGCCACGACGATGAGTGCATCGGGGCGCCACGCCCCGAGCGCGGCGCGCGCCTCGGCCGTCTGCAAGCTCGAGGGTTGCGCGAGCGCCAGGTCGCGGGACTGCGCAGCGAGCTTCACCGGACTCGCCGCGAGATGCCGTCCGCGCCCGCTCGGACGATCCGGCTGCGTCAGAACGCCGACGATCCGATGCGGGGAGGAGGCGAGCGCGGCCAGCGCGGGCAGCGCGAACTCAGGTGTGCCGGCGAACGCAATGCGCAATGGA
>JASHUC010000340.1 GCA_030040235.1 Gammaproteobacteria bacterium
ACCAATACCAAGCGCAATGCGGAGCGTCTGGAGCACGTGTTGCGCGCGAACGGCTTTCACGCGCAAGCCATCTCCGGCGACGTTCCGCAGCGCAAACGGCTGCAGTTCCTGCGGGACTTCCACAACGGTGACCTCGCCGTGCTCATCGCGACCGATGTGGCCTCACGCGGCCTGCACATCCCGGACGTGAGTCACGTCTTCAACTTCGATCTGCCGCAGGACCCGGCCGACTACGTGCATCGCATCGGGAGAACCGCTCGCGCGGGCGCCGAGGGAGATGCGATCAGCTTCGCGTGCGAGGAATTCGCCGTCTCTCTACCCGATATCGAGCAGTACCTCGGACACAAGATCCCGGCCGCCGCGATCTCGCCCGACATGCTGAGCGAGACGGTGCAGCCCGGGCGGACGCCTGCGCATCGGGACGGCGCCGGCCGTCGTCCCAGCGGCCGGGGCCGCCCGCGTCAGCGCGACTCCTCACGGCACCGCCACAGCCACAGGGGCGCGTAGCGCCCCGGATGGGGGTATGATCCGGAAGGGGAGCGGCCCGCTCAACTTCCGGCTATGGCGGACATCGAAGACAACGTCAACCGCGAGCTCTTCCGCAACATGGAGAAGCTGCGTCAGCTGCGAATCGAGCATCGCGATCTCGATGAAGTCATTGCCCGGCTCTCGCTCGACATCCATGTCGACGAACTGCAGCTCAAGCGCCTGAAGAAGCGCAAGCTCATGCTGAAGGACCAGATCGCGCGCCTCGAGAGCGAGCTCATCCCGGATCTGAACGCCTGAGCTTCGAGCCTGTGCGCCGCCCCAGCGCCGATGCCTCTCGCCGTCTCGCCGAGCATCGTCATCCCGGATCGCGACATCCGGCTCACCTTCGTGCGCGCCGCCGGTCCCGGTGGCCAGAACGTCAACAAGGTCGCATCGGCCGTGCAGCTGCGATTCGACCTGGCCGCGACGGCGGCGCTCGATGAGCCGACGAAGCAGCGCCTGCGCGCACTCGCGGGCCGTCGCGTGACCGACGACGGGGCGATCGTGATCAGCGCGCGTAACCACCGCACTCAGGAGCGCAACCGTGCCGAGGCGCTCGAGAGGCTCGCCGAGCTCGTGCGGCGAGCGCTCATCGCGCCCCGCCCCCGCCGTCCAACCCGGCCCACCGAGAGCTCGCAGGCCCGGCGGCTCGAGAACAAGGCGCGTCGCGGTCGCGACAAGCAGCTGCGCGGCCGAGTGCGCGCGGGCGAGAGCTAGCGGCTGCATCGAGCGTGCTCTCCACCGCTGCTTGGCCGAGCACCCGTGCCGCCTACTACACGCTCTTCGTGCTGGTCCTCTGTCTCACCTCGAATCAGCTCGATATCAACATCGTTCCCTACCTCGCGGCGAGCATCAAGGCCGATCTGCATCTCTCGGATACGGCGCTCTCATTGCTGCTCGGCGCCTCGTTCGGGCTCTTCTACACGCTCGTCGGTCTGCCGATCGCCTATTTCGTCGACAGGTTCAGCCGCCGCTGGATCCTTGCGCTCGGGATTGCGACCTGGAACGTCGGAACCGCGCTCTGTGGGATCGCGCAGAACTTCGCGCAGCTGTTCCTCGCGCGCTTCCTGGTCGGCGCGGGCGAAGGAGTGAACGGGCCGGCCTCCTACTCCATCGTGGCGGACCTGTTCCCGCGAGAGCGGCTGCCGCGCGCGGTCGCGTTCCTGCAGCTCGGATCGGTGATCGGCCCGGGAATCGCGCTCGCCTTCGGCGCGTGGCTGCTGCACGTCTTTCTCGGCATCAGGCCCATTCACGTGGCGTTCGGCGTGCTCCACGGCTGGCAGCTGATCTTTCTTCTGATCGGGGCGCCGAGTGCGCTGATCGCCGTGCTCATCCTCGCGACGGTGCCGGAGCCGGTGCGCCGGATCATTCAGAATCAGATGGGGCAGCTCGCAGCCTCGAGCAGGGTCGAAGGCTCGGGGCTCATCGCCTGGCTCAAGGACTACGGCGTCGCGCTCCGCTACCTCGAGCGGCACTGGACCGTCTTTGCGCCCATGTTCGGCAGCCTCCTCGCCGGCTCCTTCAGCATCGGCGCACTCCAGTGGGGACCGATCTTCTACCAGCGCACCTACGGGTGGGGGCCCGCGAAGCTCGCACTGGTCCAGAGCCTCGCTCAGCTCCTCGTCGTTCCCCTGGGTCTCCTCGCGTGCGTGGTGCTCGCGGAGCATCTCTCGCGCCTCGAGAGGAACGACTCCGCCATGCGCGTGTTCGTCATCGGCCGCCTGATCGGGCTGCCGGGCATCTTCTTCGTGCTGATGCCGAGCCCCTGGAGCGCATTTGGCCTGCAGATGCTCAGCTTTTTCGCGATCGGCATGGCCGGCGCCTCGCAGAATGCCGCGCTTCAGATCGTCACCCCTGCCGAGCTTCGCGGCAAGGTGACCGCCCTCTATTTGTTCATCTACTCGGTGGTGGGCCTTACCCTCGGGCCGCTCGTGAACGCGCTCATCACCGACTATGTCCTGCACAGCGAAGCGCTCATTCGCTGGGGGATCTTCTGGCCGACGATCATCGGGGGTCCGCTGTCGCTCCTCATCGCCTGGTTCGGATTGCGGCCCTACGGGCGCGAGGTGGCGCGATTGCGGGCGCTCGAGCGCTAGCTCGACCGCTCAGGTAAACACGCCGGCCATTTTGCTGCGTCCGGCCTCGAGCGTATCGCGCACCGGGTTGGGCATCGCGAGCGCAGCCTTCACGCCCGCCCGGGCGGACATGCGGCCGTGCCAATCCATGAGCCGGGGCGTCACCCGCTCGTTCATCAGGTTCGGCGACATTAGCGGCATACCTGAAGCCATCGCGAAGCAGCTCACGTCGGCGAGCGAAAAATCCGCGCCGGCGAGCCACGGCGTCTCGCCGAGCTGCCTCTCCATACGCTCGATGGAGGTGCGCACCTGCCGCCCCCAGTCCTCGAGCTGCTCCTGGGTGTACCCCTGCCTGGCGGACGTGCGCCACTTGTCCTGCTGCTCCTTGAGGGGGATGCGCGCGACCTTCGCCTCGAACTCCTGCGGCGTGAGCTTGTCG